>DXDP01000288.1 GCA_019115445.1 Candidatus Nocardiopsis merdipullorum | reverse complement strand
CGACCGCCGGCGGGAGGGGTCCCACCGGGATGTGTGGGGGGAGGTCCGCCCTGGGCCGGGTGGGGTCCGGAAGGCCCACCCGGGGGAGGTCCGCCCTGAGCCGGGTGGGGTCCGGAAGGCCCAGCCGGGGGAGGTCCGCCCTGGGCCGGATGAGGTCCGGAAGGCCCAGCCGGGGGAGAACCGGGGTGGGGACCGGGAGCTCCCTGCTGAGGCCCGCTCGGAGCGTGGGGGTGGGGTTCTTGTGGCGCACCGCCCGGAGGAGGACCGGGTGGTGCGCCACCCGCGTCGTGTCTTCGTCGGGGGTCCACCGTGGGAGGCCGGCCCTCGGGGTGGGGGGAACCCCCACCGAGCAGGTCCTGGCCGTCACCGTGGGGTTGTTCTTCAGGGTTGTGATGAGGCGGGTTCGTGTGCGTACTGATGGGAGTCTCCGAAGGCTCTGAGTATGGGACGGGAAACGCCGCCGGTGCTGGGACCCGGGGTCGTCGCCAAGCGTGACGGGCGCCTCCGAGAGGGTGTCGGTGCTCGTCGCTCGGGGTGGAGACCGGCCTTTCGGTGCAAGGGTAACCAACCTGTGGGTGGGGGAAGGACAAAGCACTCCTGGCGGCAGGCATAATAGAGGGTGGAGAGGTCACGGATGTGGCCCCGTGTCGACGTATCGGCACGAACTGTCCAAGTCACCGGCGCTTGCTTTGACCTGCGCTCAGGTGGCGGGGTAGGATATCCTGTTGTTGCGCGTTGAGTTGCTGTGGGCCTCGGGCACTACGGCCCGGGAGCCGATCCACGCACTACCGTCTGCGCACTCACCACCGGGTCGTCCTGAAGGGCATGGGACATCCGGCCAAGTGACGGCCCCGCATCCGCGGGGATGTTCCCGCGCCCCGCACCCGCGGGGGTGTTCCGTAAAACGAGCCACCATTTCCGTTACGGGGATGGCGGCAGCCGACTGAAGAGCGAAGGCAAGCGATCGTGCGCACATACAGCCCCAAAACTAGCGATGTCCAGCGTCAGTGGCACGTTGTCGACGCTACCGATCTCGTGCTCGGGCGTATGGCGAGCCAGGTTGCCACTTTGCTTCGGGGAAAGCACAAGCCCTACTACGCGCCCCACATCGACACCGGCGACTTCGTGATCATCGTGAACGCCGAGAAGATCGCCCTGACCGGTAACAAGCTGGAGCAAAAGCGTGCGTACCGGCACTCGGGTTACCCCGGTGGTCTGCGTTCCATCGCGTACGCGGAGCTGCTGGAGAGGAACCCTGAGCGGGCCGTGGAAAAGGCCGTGAAGGGGATGCTGCCCAAGGGTCCCCTCGGCCGTCAGATGGCCAAGAAGCTCAAGGTGTATGCCGGTCCGGAGCACCCGCACCAGGCGCAGCAGCCTGTGCCGTTCGAAATCAGCAAGACCCAGCAGCCTGCTTAGGCGCTCGCGAGACTTTACAGAAAAGCACGAGGAGAACCGTGGTCGAGCCCACCGGCATCGAAGACGTGGCCCAGGATTACGAGGAGAACCCGGAGGAATTCCCCTCCGAGTACACCACCGAGTCCGACGAGACGGCCGACGCCTATGTTCCCACCGCGTCCGGCCCGAGCGCCGGTACCGGTCGTCGCAAGAAGGCCGTGGCCCGCGTCCGTATCACTCCCGGTTCCGGTGAGTGGAAGGTCAACAACAAGGCCCTCGAGGACTACTTCCCGGACAAGTTCCATCAGCAGACCGTCAAGGACCCCCTCGCCTCCCTCGGGTTCGAGGGCGCCTATGACGTCTTCGCCCGTCTGGACGGCGGGGGCACCAGTGGCCAGGCAGGCGCCCTGCGGCACGGACTCGCCCGCGCCCTGTCCGCCCTGGACCCGGAGAACAACCGTCCGACCCTGAAGAAGGCCGGGTTCCTCACCCGTGACGACCGTGAGGTCGAGCGGAAGAAGGCCGGTCTGAAGAAGGCGCGCAAGGCTCCCCAGTTCTCCAAGCGTTGATGCTCGTTCGCCGGCCTCTGCACGGCTGAGCCCTCACCCGTACGTCGTCCCCACACGCGGGACTGCGTACGGGTGTTGTTTTTCCGGTGGCTCTCTCCACCACACTGAACTCACCGGCGTCGAGCGCGGCGCCATTCGCGAAAGGGGCTGGAGCTCGTGGCTCGGCTGTTCGGAACCGATGGTGTCCGCGGTGTCGCAGGGCAGGACCTGACCGCAGTACTGGCGCTGGAGTTGTCCATCGCGGCGGCACGGGTGCTGACGGAACGCAAGAGCGGACGGCGGCCGTTGGCCGTGGTCGGCCGGGATCCGCGCGCCTCGGGTGAATTCTTGGAGGCCGCCGTGGTCGCGGGGTTGGCGGGTACGGGTGTGGATGTGTTGCGGGTCGGTGTGTTGCCCACACCCGCGGTGGCGTACCTGACCGGTGAGTTCGGTGCCGACTTCGGTGTGATGCTCTCGGCCAGCCACAACCCGGCCCGGGACAACGGCATCAAGTTCTTCGCCCGGGGTGGTCAAAAACTCGAGGACACTCTGGAGGACGAGATCGAGGGCATGCTCGGCATGCCCTCGACTTCTGTGGTCGGAGACGCGGTGGGACGTGTCACGGACGCCACCGATGGCGCCGAACGTTATGTCGAGCACGTCGTGGGCTCTCTTCCGAACAGCCTCAAAGGTCTCCGGGTCGTGGTGGACTGTGCGCACGGTGCCTCCTCCACGGTGGCCCCCCAGGCACTACGCCGTGCCGGTGCCGAGGTGATCGCGATCGGGGATTCCCCCGACGGCCACAACATCAATCAGGGTTGCGGTTCCACCCACATGGACACGCTCCAGGAGGCCGTGCGTCTGCACGGGGCGGACGCCGGTATCGCCAACGACGGTGACGCGGATCGTTGCCTTGCCGTGGACGCCGAAGGTGAAGTGGTGGACGGGGACCAGATATTGGCGATCCTGGCCACTGAGGCGCGAGACGCCGGAAAGCTGGCGGGTGGCACCTTGGTGGCGACCGTGATGTCCAACCTCGGTCTGAAACTTGCGATGGAGCGCGAGGGCATCTCCGTCACGGAGACCGCTGTCGGTGACCGTTATGTGTTGGAGGAGATGAAGCGCGGTGGGTTTTCTCTGGGTGGTGAACAGTCCGGGCACGTCATCCTCCTGGCCCATGCCACCACCGGTGACGGTGTCCTGACCGGCCTGCACCTGCTCTCGGTGATGGCGCGCCGCCAGTTGGGCCTGGCCGAGCTGGCCAAGGTCATGACCCGCCTACCGCAGGTGCTCGTGAATGTTCCTGGGGTCGACAAGACCCGGGTGGACGAGGCGGAGGCACTCTGGGACGCCGTGCGTGAGGCCGAGAAAGAGCTGGGGGAGAGCGGTCGAGTGCTGTTGCGGCCCAGCGGAACGGAGCCGAAAGTACGCGTCATGGTGGAGGCCGCCGGTGAGGAGCAGGCCCGGAGGATCGCCGAGCGTCTTGCCGGGGTCGTACGGGACGAACTGGGTTAGGTCGTGTTTTTTGCATCATTTCGGGCTCGCGACCACCAGGCTGCCTCTCGCTGCGCCTCTGCGCTCGTGAAACACAACCAGGCTGAACTTCGCGCATCGTCTTGCGAGAGATTTCCTGGACGGCCGCTCGTACCGGTCGGCGCAAGCGCCGAGCCGACCGAAAGCCTTCTGAAAAACACTCCCCAGGTCGTGTTCTCCTCCACCTGGCGCCTTTCCGTCGGCGGTGCCGTGTCCTTGTGTGGCACGGTCGGGCCGTGCCGTCGTGTGTCGCGAGACAATGCCAAGACCTGCTGGGTGAGCCTGCCGAACCTGTGAAGGAGCGGAGAGGGTATGTGTGCGGGCACGTGGCCGAAGAAGGAACTGACCATCGGGGTGGACATCGGGGGGACCGAGGTCGCCGCCGGTGTGGTCACGCCTCAAGGGCGGGTCCTGGCACGTGTGCGTACCGAGACGCCCGACCGGAGCAGGAGCCCCGCGGTGGTGGAGGACACCATCGTGGCGGTGGTGGAGGAGTTACGCGCCCAGTACCCGGTTCGCGCCGTGGGTGTGGGGGCGGCCGGGTTCGTCGACGAGTGGCGTGCAAGTGTTCTGTTCGCGCCTCACTTGTCCTGGCGTGACGAACCCTTGCGGGACGCACTGTCGGTGCGTCTGGGTGTGCCCGTGGTCGTGGAGAACGACGCCAACGCCTCTGCCTGGGCGGAGGTACGGGTCGGGGCGGCCCGGGGCCTGAAACACGTCGTGGTGGTCAACCTGGGTACCGGGATCGGTGGGGCGATCGTCCTGGACGGGCGCCTGCGGCGGGGACGGTTCGGTGTGGCGGGAGAGTTCGGGCACATGACCGTGGTGCCGGGTGGGCACCGCTGCGAGTGTGGGAACCGGGGTTGTTGGGAGCAGTACGCCAGCGGAAACGCCTTGGCCCGGGAGGCCCGGGGACTGGTGGAGACCGGCTCTCCGATGGCAAAGGCCCTGCACCAGGCCGTGGGTGGGAACGTGGGTTTGATCACCGGGACCCTGGTGAGTGAGTTGGCGAGCAAGGGTGACCGTGCTTGCGTGGAGCTCATGGAGGACGCAGGGGAATGGCTCGGCAAGGGCTTGGCCAACCTCGCAGCGGCCTTCGACCCGGAGCTGTTCGTCATCGGTGGAGGTGTGTCGGAGTCGGGACATCTTTTCCTGGACTCGGCTCGCAGAGCCTTTGCGCGTCATCTCACCGGTCGTGGCCACCGTCCCGAGGCCAGGGTGGTGGCGGCCGCGCTGGGCAACGAGGCGGGTCTGGTCGGCGCGGCCGACTTGGTGCGGGACGCTTTACCGCCCGGGCGTCGGAGACGGTCTCGGTCTCTTCTGGGGTGTTCTCGCCCTTCACGGAGGGTGAAGAGGTGGGTATGGCTCACCAAAAGCCCCTGAGGGAGCGGCTTTTCCGCAACTAACCGAACCCTGTTCTAGTATGTGATCAGTCTTCTCTGTAGAGTTCGGCACATGGATCTCAACGGAATCTCCGCCCTTGTCTCGGGCGGTGCGAGTGGCCTGGGTGAGGCCACCGCCAGGGAACTTGCTTCTGCCGGTGCGACCGTCGTCGTCGCCGACCTCAACGCCGAACGTGGTCAGGCCGTGGCCAAGGAGATCGACGGTGTTTTCGTCAGCACCGACGTCTCCCAGGAGGACCAGGTCAAGGCCGCTGTGCAGGCTGCCGTGGACACCGGGAAACCGTTGCGGGCAGCGGTCTCCTGTGCGGGCATTGCATGGGCCTCCCGGACCGTCGACCGGCACGGTAACCCTCACGACCTGGACAGCTACCAGAAGGTCATCCAGGTCAACCTGATCGGTACTTTCAACGTGCTGCGTATCGCCGCCGCCGAGATCGGTCGGACAGAGCCGATCAACGAGGACGGTGAGCGTGGATCGATCCTCAACACCGCCTCCCTGGCCGGTATCGAGGGGCAGATCGGACAGATCTCCTACTCCGCCTCCAAGGGAGGCGTGATCGGCATGACTTTGCCGGCCGCGCGTGATCTGGCGGCCATGGGCATCACGGTGAACACCATCGCCCCCGGCATCCTCGAGACCCCGATCTACGGTGACGGTCCGGGCTCGGAGGAGTTCAAGCAGCGCCTGGCCGAGCCGGTGCCCTTCCCCAAGCGTCTGGGTACCGCCGCGGAGTTCGGCAAGCTCGCCCGGACGCTTCTCGAGGTCAGTTATGTCAACGGTGAGGTCGTCCGGATCGACGGTGGCCTCCGTATGCCCCCGAAGTAGGAGTGACCGTGTCCGACGAGGTTCTCTACACGGCAGAGGACGGCATCGCCGTCATCACCATCAACCGCCCCCAGGCCAAGAACGCGGTCAACGCCGCGGTCGCGAGTCAGGTCGCCGAGGCTCTCGACGACCTGGACGCGCGTAAGGACCTGAGCGTGGGCATCATCACCGGCGCGGGCGGTACCTTCTGTGCGGGGATGGACCTGAAGGCCTTCATGAAGGGTGAGGTCCCGACCATCGAGGGCCGCGGGTTCGGTGGTTTCGCCGAGGCCCCGCCGAAGAAGCCCCTCATCGCCGCGGTGGAGGGGTACGCCCTCGCCGGCGGGTTCGAGGCCGTTCTGGCCTGTGATCTGGTGGTGGCCGCCGAGGACGCAAAATTCGGTATCCCCGAGGTCAAGCGTGGCCTGGTCGCCGGGGCCGGTGGCCTGCTACGCCTGCAGCACCGCATCCCGCGCAACATCGCCACCGAATTCGCTCTGACCGGTGACTTCGTGGATGCTCGGCGCATGGCGGATCTGGGGTTGGTCAACCAGGTCGTTTCCAGTGGTGGGGCCCTGGACGGCGCCAAGGAGCTGGCTTCCCGGATCACCCCGAACGGCCCGCTGGCCGTGCGTGTCTCCAAGGAGATCATGACCAAGGCCGACGACTGGTCCACGGTCGAGATGTGGGACAAGCAGAACGAGTTGGCGGGGCCGGTCTTCGTCAGTCACGACGCGATGGAGGGTGCGGCGGCCTTCGCCGAGAAACGCACTCCGAACTGGAAGGGCGAGTAGCCCGAACAGAGGAAGAGGCAAGGGGCCGGCCGACGCAAGAGGTGTCGACCGGCCCTTGGTGTCGGTGGGCCCGGCTATTCCTCGAAGCTCACCCCGGTACCGTGAAAACTTTCGTCGGTACCGTCCTCCGGTGTCGTCTCGGGACTTGCTTCGGGACTTGCCTCCGGGGCCTCCTGGTGAAGGACAGCGGTCGATTCCAACAGAGTCGGTTCGACCGTGGGAGCCTGCTCGGCCGCCTCCAGCAGGTACGACTCCAGGACCACGGCCAGCGATCTGGAGAAGGCGTACGAGAAGTGGTTCGTGTCGTAGTAGGCGAGCTGATTACCGATCACCCCGGGGCACCTCCCGTCCTGACACAAGTACGGTGTCAGGTCGATGAAATGCGTGTTGGCGGGGACATCGGTGAGGTCCTCGAACGGTGCTTCCTCGGCCATGGAACGAGACTGTTCCGCCACGCATTCGCCGGGACCGTTGTGGTCCACGCACTCGGCGACGTTGAACTCGAAACGCGGGGTGTCACGGACGGCGAAGACGTCGATGCCCATGGCGTCGAGTCGGTTCCACCGTTCCTGGTACCCCTCGGGGACGTGTTCTGTTTCGTGACCGCCGTTCTGTGTCCGGGTGGCCAGGCTGAAGACCGCATCGGGTTGTAGCGTGTGGAGCTCTTCCATCACCTGTTCGTTCCAGGTGTTGCAGGTCTCGAACGGTTCACCGTTTCGATATTGGGTCTCAGCACTGAACTGGCAGGCGTTCTTGGTCATGGTGACCAGGTGCCAGCCGTGTCTTTCGGCGATCCTGTTGAGTGCCTGGAACCAGTGTCGGGCATGGGAGCTGC
>DXDP01000287.1 GCA_019115445.1 Candidatus Nocardiopsis merdipullorum | reverse complement strand
CGAGCCACCGAGGTATTGGAACTCCAGGTCAAGGCCTGCCTCCTCGTAGTAGCCCTTTTCCTGGGCCACGTAGATCCCGACCCACGAGGTCTGCGGCGAATTGAAGTGCAGCGCTACGCGCAGCCGCTGCTCTTCGTCCGAGGTGCCTGCACACCCCACCGCGAAGAGCAACGCGAGAGTTGTCAGCATCGCGCCCACCCAAGGTGTACGCGATCTTTGCGAGATGAAGGTCATCGGGGCTCCTGCTGTCGGAGGGGCCTGCCAAACACCAGACCACTGCTCATCAGATGTTTAAGCTAAGCTAAAGGCCAAACGGCCTGTCCGCAAGAGGTTGACGAGATCCATCTCACGTGGAAGCAGGCTCGACCACCAGGACGGATGTGCTCAAGAGCCACTCGTCGGCGTCAGTGCCCACGGGGAGCCTGCCTTGGAAAACAGCCCGGCGAGGGCCTTGTGGCTTCGTTCGGGATGCTTCCCCACACTCGAATGAAAGGGTCACGCATGACCAGCTTCATCGGCGTCAGCGACATGGTCCGCTGGATCACCACTTCCGACGTCCCGCGTATCCTCGTCGGTCTGATGGAACGCATCGAACAGGACTATCGACGCTGGAACTCCTTCGACAAGACCCCGCGAGTCGCAAGTCATACGCCCTTCGGCGTCATCGAGCTCATGCCGACGAGCGATCACGAGATCTATGCGTTCAAGTACGTCAACGGCCATCCCTCGAACCCGGCGCGCGGATACCAGACGGTGACCGCGTTCGGTGTCTTGGCCGACGTCCACAACGGCTATCCACGTTTCCTGGCCGAGATGACGCTCCTCACCGCACTACGGACCGCTGCCACCTCGGCGATGGCCGCCCGTCTTCTCGCCCGCCCCGACTCGACGACGATGGCCATGATCGGCACCGGAAGTCAGGCGGAATTCCAGGCACTTGCGATGCGCGCCGTGTTGGGAATCAACACTTTGCACGTGTGGGACACCGACCCCGATGCCTTGGCCAAGTTCGTGCGAAACATGCGCCCCCGCGGATTCGACATCACGGTCGCCTCAAATTCTGGGGAAACCCTCGAAGCAGCCGACATCATCACCACTTGTACGGCTGAGAAGTCCCATATAAGTGTTCTGCCCCCCGAGGCACTTCGCCCCGGAACGCACATCAACACAATTGGCGGAGACTGCCCGGGGAAAACGGAGCTTGATCCGCGTGTTCTCCACCTCAGCGACATCTTCGTCGAATACTCTCCCCAGACTCGGATCGAAGGCGAGATCCAGCAGCTCGACCCGACACATCCTGTCACCGAGATCGCCTCGGTCCTTGCAGGTCAAGAGCCTGGACGGACGAGTCCCGAGCAGATCACGCTCTTCGACTCCGTTGGTTTTGCGATCGAGGACTTCTCCGCCCTGTGCTATTTGCGTGATGACGTCGCAGGTACCGACTACGAAAAGTACATCGACCTCGTTGCCGATCCAGAAGACCCCAAAGATCTCTTCGGGATGCTGGGTTCTCTCTCACCGGTCGGCTGAAAAAGTTCCGGGTGCGCTCATACCGCTCGACGGACCGGCCCATCATGGGGCCCGTTCATGGTCCTTCGGAAGGTACCAATATTTGTGCTCCCCGATGATGGCATGGCGGCACTCCGTGAAATGGGAACCACAGGTCTTCTTCCCTCTCCCAGCAGTGCTTTCCATGTCTTTGCAATCCGGATCGGTGAGGAAGAGCGGTGGTGACGTGGAACCCGGCTCGGTGACCCCGAGCCGGGGAAGCCCTTCCTCGAGATCATCACGCACGAGGATCGGGCGGGGTCCGGGCGGGGCCTCGACCGCTACGGTTGGATCGACGTTCCCCACCAGGACGTGGCGCTCAGAATTCGCGGTAGGGCAGGTACTTCCCGTCGAGGGTGAGGACGACCCGGTCTCCTTGGGGGTCCTCGACGCGCTGGAAATCCATCTTGAAGTCGATGGCGCTCATGATGCCGTCACCGAATTCGTCCCGGATGAGTTCGGTGATCGCCCGGCCGTACACCTGGACGATTTCCTCCAACCGGTACACGGCGGGGTCGCTGGGGTCGACCATGTCCGCCCCGCGTTCCGGTGGCAGTTGCAGAGCCTGGACCACCACCTCGTCGAGGTTGAGGAACTCACCGACGGCCGAGGCCATCTCGGCGCTGATCCGGTGCTGGCCGAGCAGAGCCGCCGTGGTCCAGACCTTGGAGCGTCCCAGCTCCGTCGCGATGGCCTCCCACGTGAGGTTCTTGTTGCGTTTTGCGTCGAGGACCGCTCTTGCGGCCTCTGCTCTACCAACGGGGGTGGTGGGTACGAACGACATGTTGGCCTCCACATCGACTGAGGGCGTTGAGCACACGGCCGCGATCAGCGACAGCGTAGCCGAATCGGGGACATACGCCTTGCCACGAGCGCGGGCGTGGCCCGAAAAAGCGGGTCGAAGCACTACCTGGCGGCCGGCTTCCTTCCGGACGGGTGTTCGACGTCCTCGGTTCCTTCCCCCACCTCCCGGTGGGGTGCTCGACCGAACCGATGGGCTAACTTGAGCCCCAGTGACACGGGGTGCCCCAAGCACGCAGTGCTTCGGGCTGAGATGACACCCGTCGAACCTGATCCAGGTAGAGCTGGCGTAGGGATGTCCGATTCCGGTCGACAGATGGCTGTCTTCTGCTTGGGACACCTTCGCCACCAGGCAGAAAGGTATCCGATGTCTTCCGTCGACACCGCCCTTCCCATCGACCGACAGATCGTCCTTGTCACCGGTGGTGCCCGTGGACTGGGTTCCCACCTGGTGCGTTCTTTCCTGCGTGAGGGCGCCAACGTGGTGATCAACCACAAGACCAGCGGCAAGGCCGCTCAGGGGTTGGCCGACGCCCATCCCGACCATGCGTTGGCCGTTCAGGCCGATGTCCGTGACGCCCAGCAGGTCACCGACATGCTGCGGACCGCGCGAGAGCACTTCGGCACCCCGATCACCACCGTCGTCAACAACGCACTCGTCGACTTCTCCTTCAACGGGGACGCCCGCCCACATGCCGACAGTCTGACGTGGAACCATCTCCATCAGCAGTTCAGCGGCACCGTCCAAGGTGCGTTGAACACCGTGCAGGCCGCACTTCCCGGGATGCGTGAGGCCGGGTTCGGCCGGATCGTCAACGTGGGAACCAATCTGTTCCAGAACCCGGTGGTGCCCTACCACGACTACACGGCCGCCAAGGCGGCGCTGCTCTCCTTGACCCGTACTCTTGCTCACGACCTGGGGCCCGACGGCATCACCGTCAACATGATCTCCGGTGGACTGCTGCGTACCACGGACGCCAGTTCGGCCACCCCTGAGGAGGTGTTCGACGTGATCGCCTCCACCACCCCACTGCGGCGGGTCATCGGTCCCGAGGAGTTCGCCGACGCGGCCCTGTACTTCACCTCCCCCTGGGCACGTGCGGTCACGGGACAAAACCTCGTCGTCGACGGCGGGTTGGTGACGGACTGACGCCCGACCGTCGCCTCCGACGCCCACTCGCCTCAGCACGACGAGGCTCACTGATGCTCCGGCCGTTTCTTCTGCGAAGGCCGGAGCATCGTGCTGAGCACCGGTCGGCGAGCTCGGGGCTTGCACCTGCCACCACGTGGGTAAGCCGTAGGACGCGAGTCCCCGCCCTCGAACAGCACAAAACCATGCAGACGGGCACCGGGCCGGCGAGGAGCCCTTCACCGACCAGGTGTCGAAGCACAGATCGGGTCGGTCGGTATGGGCCACGCACGAGACCGCACGTGCAAGAACGGTGCCGGTGCCTGCCGCCCCTGAGAGCGAGAGCGCATATGAGCAAGAACGTCTTCGTCCTCGGACTCGACGAGGACAACCACGAGATACTGCGTGCACTGCCCGGAGCGGAGGGGTACCGCTTCCACCCACTGCTCGCCCTCGAGGAGCTCACCCAGGGAGAATTGGACATGCCCGTTCTCCTTGCCGAGGCCGAGAGGCAGCTCGATTCCTTCGACGGTCCCGTCGACGCAATCATCGGTTACTGGGATTTCCCGGTCAGTTCGCTGGTTCCGTTGCTGTGCGAACCACGGGGGTTGCCCCACGCCCCCTTGGAAGCCATCGTCAGATGCGAACACAAATACTGGAGCCGTCTGGAGCAGCGGGCCGTGGTTCCCGAGGTCGTCCCGCGTTTCGCCGAGGTGGACCTCGAGGATCCTCGTCTTCCGGAGGGACTCTCCTACCCACTGTGGCTGAAACCGGTGAAGGCCTTCTCCTCGGTACTCGCCTTCCGTGTCACCGACGACGACCAGTACCGAAATGCGGTGCAGGAGGTTCGTCAGGGGGCAGGCCGTGTGGGTGAACCCTTCCAATGGGTCATGGACCAGGTACAACTCCCTCGTGAGGTGGCCGAGGCCGGGGGGACCGCGGGATTGGCGGAGGAAGAGGGTCGGGGACGACAACTCACCGTGGAGGGTTACGTCCGCGGCTCCGAGCCCCACGTCTACGGCATCATCGACTCCGACTGCTACCCGGGCACGTCGAGTTTCCTGTGCTACGAGTACCCCTCCAGACAGCCCGAGAGTGTCCGTGAACGACTGGTCGATCTGTCCGAACGGGTCATCTCCCGTATGGGGCTGGACGACACGGCCTTCAACATCGAGTACTTCTACGACTCCTCCGAGGACAAGATCATCCTCCTCGAGGTCAACCCGAGGCACGCCCAGTCCCATGCGATGCTGTTCGAGAACGTGAACGGCTTGGCCAACCACGAGACGGCGCTGAGCATCGCGCTGGGCGAGGAACCCAGTCTCGGCAGCGGGGGCAAGTACGCGTTCGCGGTCAGGTGGTTCCTGCGCCGCTTCCGTGACGGCTTCGTGCACTCGGTGCCTTCCGAGGAGGAGATCGCACGGGTTCAGCGGCAGCACCCGGGGACCCGCATCGAAATCGTCGCCCAACCGGACAAGTGGCTCTCCGAGCTACCCGGGCAGGACAGCTACAGCTTCGAACTCGCCGACATCTTCGTGGGCGCACGCAACCCCGAGGAAGCCGAACGCAAGTACCGGGAGTGTGTGGACGCGCTCCACTTCGACATCGGGGATGCCGAGCAGCACTGAGTACAGGGGGCTTGCGAGGACATGCGAACAGTGAGCACACTGCCGAACAAGATCCGTGAGGACGAGTACGTTCTGATCCCGCTGAGCGACGGGGTCCGACTCGCCGCCCGGGTGTGGCGCCCCGTGGGCAGCGAAGAGAACCCGGTACCCGCGATCCTGGAGTTCATTCCCTATCGGCGCCGTGACCTCACCGCCCAGAGGGACTCGATCCACCACCCCTACATGGCCGGTCACGGTTACGCGTGTGTACGTGTCGACCTGCGCGGCAGCGGTGACTCGGAAGGGATACTGCGGGACGAGTACCTCGAACAGGAACTCGTGGACGCCGAAGAAGTGCTCTCCTGGATCGCCGAACAGCCCTGGTGTGACGGACACACGGGGATGATGGGCATCTCCTGGGGTGGTTTCAACGCCCTCCAGGTCGCGGCGCGTCGACCCGAGAGTCTGCGTGCGATCGTCACCGCCTCGTCCACCGACGACCGTTACTCCGACGACGTGCACTACATGGGGGGATGCCTGCTGGGTGACAACCTGTCCTGGGCCTCCACCATGTTCGCCTACAACTCCTGCCCCCCGGACCCGGCCCTGGTGGGGGAACGCTGGAGGGAGATGTGGCACGAGCGGTTGGAGCACAGCGGTCTGTGGCTCGACACGTGGCTGCGCCACCAACACCGCGACGAGTACTGGAAGCACGGTTCCATCGCCGAGGACATGGGTGCTGTACAGGTACCGGTCATGGCCGTCAGTGGGTGGGCCGACGGCTATTCCAACTCCGTGTTCCGTCTGATGGCCGGTTTGAGCGTGCCACGGCTGGGCCTCCTGGGGCCTTGGTCGCACAAGTATCCACACCTCGGCAAACCAGGTCCCGCCATCGGGTTCTTGCAGGAGCTGGTGCGCTGGTGGGATCGATGGCTCAAGGGTGTGGACAACGACGTCATGGACGCGCCGATGCTGCGGGCCTGGATGCAGGACAGTGTTGAGCCGTCGACCACCTACGACGAACGGCCCGGGCGCTGGGTCGGGGAGGATTCCTGGCCGTCTCCGAGCGTCGTGCCGTTGGTTCGCCCTCTGGGTCCCGGGCGGATCCTGGACCATGGGCAAGAATCCGGGTCCGCGCCCCTGACCCTGTCCTCTCCGCTGTCCACGGGGCAGTACGCGGGTAAGTGGTGTTCCTACACCGCTCCACCCGACCTGCCTTCCGACCAGCGTGAGGAGGACGGTGGGTCGATGGTCTTCGACAGCGGCCCGCTCGAGGAGCGGCTGGAGATCCTCGGTGCGCCCGTGGTCAACCTGGAGCTGTCCGTGGACAAGCCGGACGCGATGCTCGCGGTGCGGCTCTCGGACGTGGCACCCGATGGAGAGGCCACCCGCGTGACCTACGGTCTGCTCAACCTCACCCATC
>DXDP01000286.1 GCA_019115445.1 Candidatus Nocardiopsis merdipullorum | reverse complement strand
GTCGACCACCGCACGTACCAAACCGTCGTGCACATCGAGCTCAACGTCCTTGACAGGCCCACCAAACCCTTAACCGAACGGCATTGGGACTAGGGAGTGTTTTTTGGAAGGCTTTCGGTCGGCTCGGCGCTTGCGCCGACCGATGCGAGCGGCCGTCCAGGCAATCTCTCGCAAGACGATGTGCGAAGTTCAGCCTGGTTGTGCTTCACGAGCGCAGAGGCGCAGCGAGAGGCAACCTGGTGGTCTCGAGCCCGAAATGATGCAAAAACACGACCCAGGGGAAACGGCCCGCTCGGCGGCCCTTTCCTGTGCTGTGGGGCTCCAAGCTCCCAGCGCGGTGCCGTGGCCGACTGCGGCCAGGCAGGATTATTTTCCCGTCCAGGGGTGGCCAACCGTGATGGTATGGGGTCATGAGTACCCCCACATACCACAGCACCGCCGCCAGGATCATCGCGGATTTCGTCAGCGAGGACACCGTTCTGTCCGACCGGGCCGATCTTGCGCGCTTCTTGCGCGAGCACCGACTGGTCACCGAGGGGGCCATCCCCATCACCCTGGCCGACCTGGACGAGGCCTTGGTGTTGCGTGCCGGTCTGCGCGCGGCCCTGACCGGCCAGGGCCAGGGTCAAGAACCCGAGGCGGTGGCCCGCGCTCAAAGAGTCCTGGACGGCCTACGCGTGACCGTACGCATCACTCCGGCCCCCGGGGCGGCATCGCCACTGGCCCCGGCCGTGGTCGACGAGGTACGCCGCGGTTTGGCGCGCATCGCCGGGGCCTGGTCGGCCCTCATGTCCACAGGGGAGTGGCGCAGCATGCGTCGATGACCTTCCGGTCGCCGCAGCGGATCTCAGTTGTCGTCGCGGCGGCGCAGATAGCGCTCGAACTCCTCGGCGATGGCGTCACCGGATGCCTCGGGGAGTTCGGCGGTGTCCTTGGCTTCCTCCAGACCGCGTACGTAGGAAGAGATCTCCTCGTCCTCGGCCGTGAGTTCGTCGACGTTGGACTCCCACGAAACGGCCTCGTCGGGCAGCTCGCCCAGCGGCACCCGCACGTCCAGGAAGTCCTCCAGCCACGCCAAAAGCGCCAGTGTGGCCTTCGGGCAAGGAGGCTGTGCCACGTAGTGCGGGATGGCCGCCCACAGGGACACGGTCTCCAACCCCACCGAACTGAACATCTTGTGCGCGACCCCGACGATGCCGGTCGGTCCGGAGTAGGTGGTCGGGTCCAACCCGTGACGCGTGCCCAACTCCACGGGGGAAGCCATGCCCGTAACGGGGATCGGCCGGGTGTGTGGCGCGTCGGCCAGCAACGAACCGAGCATCACCACGCGCTTGACCCCCAGCTCACGGGCGATCGCCATCAGATCGGCGATGTAGGAACGCCAGCGCAGGTTCGGCTCGGGCCCGGTGACCAGGACCACATCGTGGTCCACCTCGGGTGGAGAGGCCACCCGGACCCGGGTGGTGGGCCACTCCACCTCGGAGACGAGCCCGTCCACGACCGTCATCCGCGGCCGGGTCACCTGGAAGTCGTAGTAATCGTCAGGGGTCAGTGCGCACAGTTCGTACGCCTCCCACTGGTTCGAGAGGTGTTCCACGGCAAGGCTCGCCGCTTCGCCGGCGTCGTTCCAACCTTCGAACGCCGCCACCATGACAGGCTCGACAAGCTCTCGGACGAGCTTGATCATCGTGGCCCCTTCCTGACGCTGATCGGCTCCACCCTACGGGGTGGTGCCCGTCCCGGGAAATTGTTCACAGAACTCTCGACCCGGGCGTGTTCCTGCACACTCTGGGACACGTGTCTCACGTGCTGAAACATCGAGTACGGTGGGGGCGGTCGACAGTGACCGATTCGGGCACTGTTGCCCCCGAACCCCCCGCACTGCGCCATGTCCCTCGTACAACTCCTACGTGACCACTACCAACAGTGCGCCCACGGCCCGATCATCGGGGTCGAACGAGCCGGTACGGCCCTGGGCAGTGACGTGCCGAGTCCGGCCCAGGTCGCCATCGGGACCAACGGCACCATGTTGCTCGACCCGGAGAGCGGCGCGGCGCCCACCCGCTCCTACGTGGAACAGGACCTGGTCGAGGTGCTCGACGGTCACGTGCGTGGCGCCGGGAGCGCTTTTGTGGGACTGCGCCTGCTGGAGCGGAGCGGGCGGGAGTGGCCTTGTCCGCAGAGTGCCGACCTGCTCCCGAACAGGCCACAGACACGATCGTGATCCACCACCCGGAGGCGTTCCACTTCAACGTCCGAGACAGCAAACATCCCGACGGCCCCACAGCCACGATGTGACACGAGGGGAGATGGTGGTGCCCCGAAGCACCACAAGAACCATGAGCGAACCGATCACTGTGTCCTCCGAACCCACCGTGATACCGGAGGAGAGCCGCCTACAAGCGGTGTTTCTCGACATGGACGGCACCCTCATCGAGAGTGAGGGTCTGTGGAACGAGTCCGAGGCCGAACTCGTCGCCGAACTCGGCGGTGTGTGGACCGAGGAGGACCACCGACGCAACGTCGGCAACGCGGCCGAACCGGTGGGCCGCTACATCATCGAACTGACCGGCGCCCATCATCTGAGGCCCCGCCAGGTGGCCGACCAACTGTATGCACGTTTTCGGAGCAAGTTGGCCGAAGGGGCCGAATTGCGCCCCGGTGCGCACGAACTGGTTCGCCTGCTCGCCGACTCCCCGGTGCCGGTCGTGCTGGTCACCTCCACCGAGCGCAGCCTGATCGAGACCTCCATCAAACGTATCGGACTGGACCTGTTCGACGACTCCGTGGCCGGGGACGAGGTCACCGCGAACAAACCCCACCCGGACCCCTACCTGCGGGCGGCCCGCAGATTGGGCGTGGACCCTGGGCGGTGTGTGGCTGTGGAGGACTCGGTGGTGGGAGTGACCTCGGCCGCCGACGCCGGGTGTGTCACGATCGCGATCCCCAACCACGTGTCCGTCCCACCCCGTGAGGGCGTGGTCTTTCGGGACAGCCTCGTGGGCATGGACCTGGAATGGCTGGAGTCGCTGATGTGCAAGGAATGAGTCTCCCGGGCACCGGGAAGGCTCAGAGGCAGTACCAAGGAAGGGCCCGGTACGGCACCGCCTCCCGAGCATGCCCTTAGGGAACCAACCTGATGCGGGAGACCGGTGCCGAATGGGAGACTGACGACATGGCTTCTGAATTGATGACAGCCGGGTTGCCACTGGGGGGCGCGCTCACGCTGGTGGGGCTCCTCATCTCCTTCTTCGTGTGGCGCTCCAAAGGGGCCGCTGCGGGGTTGAGGGGTGTTTCCTGGTCGCTGGTACCGCTGGCGGCCGGCCTCCTGGGATTGTTGAGCGCGGTCTCACAATTTGTGAGCAGTATCTTCACCATCTTGGTGAACCTGGTCTTCAACCCGATCGTGTGGGCCGGGGTCGCGCTGACCGGGTTGGCAGTTGTGCTGTACATCGTCTCGGGGATGATGCGGTCCCGGGGCGTGGGGGTCAAGACCAAGGGTGGTGCCTCTGCCGGATCGGGTGGGGCCGGCGCCCCGGCCGGGTCCGAACGGCCCGCGGCAGACGGTGCGGCCCCCGCCGGAAAGGTCGGTGGCGCCCCCGCAAAGGGTGGCGGTGACGACCTGTCGGACTTCAGTGACATCGAGGCCCTGCTGAAAAAACGCGGGATCGAATAGCCCCCACGGCCCCTGCAGGGGCAAGGAAAGTCACCGAGG
>DXDP01000285.1 GCA_019115445.1 Candidatus Nocardiopsis merdipullorum | reverse complement strand
CCAGGCGGCGGGCGATGAACCGAGGGTCCTCCCCCGCCTCGATCATGCGAGCGAGGTAGTGCAGTGCTGCATCGGGATCACTGCCCCGCATGCTCTTGATGAACGCACTGACCACGTCGTAGTGCTGGTCTCCGGAGCGGTCGTAGCGCACAGCATGGCGGTCCACCGCACGCTCGACGTCATCGGCGGTGATGACCCGTGGCTCTTGTGTCGCCGGGCCCGCGACCAGTGCGGCGGCTTCCAAGTAGGTGAGGGAGCGTCGGCCGTCACCGCCGGCCAGGCGGACGAGGTGTTGGCCGGCTTCCTCGGTGAGCGTGTACCGTCCGTCGAGGCCGCGTTCGTCGGTCAGAGCCCGATCGAGCAGGTCGTGCACGTCACTGTCGGCCAGGGATTCCAGGGTCAGCAACAAGGACCTGGACAGCAGTGGACTCACCACGGAGAAGAAGGGATTTTCCGTGGTGGCCCCGATGAAGCTCACCCAGCGGTTTTCCACGGCCGGGAGCAGGGCATCCTGCTGGGTCTTGTTGAAGCGGTGCACCTCGTCGACGAACAGCAGGGTTCGGGTCCCGTGCATGCCCATTCTGCGGCGGGCCTCGTCGATGACGGTACGTACGTCCTTGACGCCGGCGTTGACCGCGGACAGTTCTACGAAACTGCGCCGTGTCACACGGCTGACCACGGTCGCCAGGGTGGTCTTTCCGGTGCCCGGGGGCCCCCACAGGAACACAGACATCGGCGCGTCGTCCTCGACCAGGCGACGCAGCGGGCTTCCCTGCCCCAAGAGGTGACTTTGTCCCACCACCTCGTCGAGGTCACGCGGGCGCATACGAACGGCGAGGGGTTCTTGGCCCTTGGCCTCCTCGGCCCCGGCTTGGTCGAACAGTGTTTCGGACACCCACCCAGGCTAGGTGAGGTGGTGCTCGAACGGGGCCGGCCGGCTCAGGTCACCGAAATCTCCGCGGAAAAGGCTCCGAGTTCGGACCGGGGCGCACGGGTCATACGAGTGATGAGGAGAGCAATGTCGTCACCACGCCCGGCGGGTGCCATCTCTGCAAGGACGTTCGCGGCCTGCTTCGGGTTCTCGGCGTGTTCGGCGAGAGCCTCGCCGACCTGGGCGAGCCCGTCCTGCATGTCCAGCTCCGAACTCTCCACAAGACCGTCGGAGCACAACAGCAGGGTCCCGCCGGGGGCCAGAACGCTGGTGGTCACGGTGTACTCGGTGTCGGGCACAACACCCAGGGGTGGACCGGTCTCCGGTGCCCAGAGCCGGTACTCCCCCTTGGCCGCCAGGACCACGGGTGGTTGACCGGCCCAGGCAGCCTGCATGACCCCGCTCTCCCGATCCACCACGAGATAACCACACGTGGCGAAGACGATCTCACCGGTTTCGGTGAGCAAGCGGTTGGTCTCTCCCAGGACCACACCCGGATCGGACTGATTGGTCGCATAGGCACGGAAGGCCACACGGATCTGGCCCATGGCCGCTGCTGCCTCGACGCCGTGCCCTTGCACGTCCCCGACGAGCAGTCCCACCTTGTTCTCGGGCAGTTCGATCACGTCGTAGAAGTCACCGCAGATACGCCAGTCCGCCCTGGAGGGCAGATACTTGGTGGCGATGTCCATGTCGGGGAAACTTGCGACCTGGCGGGGCAGCATGCGGCGCTGCACAGCATCGGCCAGCTCCAGCTCGGCCTGCTGCGCCTTGATCCGTTGCAATGCTTGCCCGGCAAGGCCGGCGAAAGTGAGCATGAGAGCACGTTCGTCGCGGCTGGCGTGATGGGGGCGGTCCCAGGCCATCTGCCACACCCCGAGCGCCACCTTGCTGTCCCCGAAGATCGGTACGGTCGCCCAGGCCTGCGCCTTGCTGTGCCCGCGCAGGAGTTCGACCGCTGTGGGAAAGCGACTGGTGATCTCGGCACGGCTCTCGAAGAATCTGGGTTGACGGTCCTGGATGACGGCGCCCATGGGGTAATCGGTGTCATCGGCCCGGCGACCGTCCATGCGGTGGACGCCATCCTTGCTCCGGGCGCTGGGTGAGGTGCGCAGCAGCCCGTCCTCGACGTAGAGGGCGATGGCGTTGTAACCACCGAAGATCGGCAGGAACTCTTCGCTCAGCAGATCCATCACCTTGTCGACGGTGGTTGCCGAGACGAGCTTGGCGGACAGTTCGGTGACCAGGCGACCGTGCTCGGCCTCGGTTCGGCGTCGGTCCGCCAACCGGCGCACCAGTTGAACGTGCTCGGTCACGTCGTCGACGATACCCACGAGACGATCTGGGCCTCCGGGCACAAAACGCGCTCGTACGTGCAGGGAACGTTCGTCACCGAGGTGATCGAAGAGCCGAAAACGCTGTTCGTAGTCACGTCCGGAGAAGGAACTGGCCATCGCATCGCGCACCCGCGCGATGTCGTCGGGATGGACACGTTCCAGGATGCGTTCGATGGAACGCTCGTTTCCGGCCAGAAGGGCGCCCAGTGGGGTGGGGCCGAACAACTCCCGGATGTGCCCAGTACTCAGATCCAGGCTCCACATGACCGAATCGGAATTATCGGTACGCAGATCACCGACCACACGTAGATCGGCCTCCTTGGTGGAGAGCACGTGCAACAACACGACCACCGTGCCCTCCCCCGGTGTCACACCACCCGGAGGAAGAAGCCGCATCTCCACCTCGGCCAACCTGGAGGACCGGTCCGCCAGGGCCAGATTCAGACGTGTTCGACGCCCCCAGCGTCCCGCGAGAGCTTCTGCGTGGGCGGTCACACCGCGCTGGATGTCGTCACCGTCGAGGAAGTCGTACCAAAGACGCCCGGACAGGTCGGCACCGTCCTGGGCGAACAGGGCATCGAAGGCCTGGTTGGCCTTCAGGATCACCCCGTCGTCCCGGGTGAGCGCCATGGGCTCGGGGGCGTACAGAAACGCTCCCGCGAGCGCGCTCTCGGAGCCACCGCCTGAAGCGCGTTTTCCGTTCACGTATGACTCATCCTCATGTCGTCTCGGACGTCACACCCGCGTTCGGACGCGGTCACCCGTTGGAACGTTCCGATCGGCTCATTCTAGTCTCCGGTCCGGGGACGGCCCAGGAAGCTCGGGTCGGAGCGGCCTCCTCGACCGTTCGCCCGCCGCCTGCGTGACCTCAACACCAGTTCCCACCATTGACGACGGAAAAATTGAGCATGGTATTTCGTACGACCGGCCTGGGCTCACCGATCTCGGAAGGGAAGAATCGTTACGCTCGCGTGACGCGAGGGCACACAAGAAACTCCGTCCCCATTCCGCCCGCGAAAACTGTGCCGTTCCACCTTCGTGCCACTCCAGGACACGGTGCGGGTCGCGGCGCAGAAGGGTGATACGTCCCCAACGGTAGGGGATGACGGGCGCCGGCGCATCCGTGGTGCTACACGTGCCGCAGCGGGCGCCGCACAAACATGGCACCCGCTGCCCGTTTTCTCCCTTGAATCGGAACCTGCTCCACAGGTTTCGGAATGGTCGATTCGTGACAATCCACTCTGGATATGTGGCCCGGAACGTTGATGCCGGGACAACACACTCAGCCCTTCCGCTCCTGCGGAGGCAGCACCGTACGGATGTGTACATCACGCAACTGCTGTTCGGAGACCTCGGAGGGTGCGCCCATCATCAGGTCCTGCGCGTTCTGATTCAGTGGGAAGGGGATCGTCTCGCGAATGTTCGGCTCGTCCGCGAGCAGCATGACGATCCGGTCGATGCCGGGGGCGATGCCTCCGTGCGGAGGGGCGCCGAACTTCAGGGCCTTGAGCATGCCTCCGAATTCGGCTTCCACGGTTTCTTTGTCGTATCCGGCGATCCCGAAAGCCTTGTACATGATTTCGGGAGAGTGGTTACGAATGGCCCCCGAGGAGAGCTCCACACCGTTGCAGACGATGTCGTACTGCCAGGCGAGGATGTCCAGGGGATCCTGGGTCTCCAACGCTTCCATCCCGCCCTGGGGCATGGAGAACGGGTTGTGGCTGAACTGGATCGTCCCCTCGTCCGACAGTTCGAACATCGGAAAATCCACGATCCAGCAGAACCGGTAGGCCTTCTCCTCGAAGTGTCCGGCACGCTTGCCGGCCTCGACCCGTACCGGTGCCATGATGCGGTTGTTCTCCTCCTCGTCCTCGCTCGCGCAGAAGAACAAACCGTGACCGGGACCGGCACCGAGCACCGTGAGCAGCTCGTCACTGATCTCGGTGACGAACTTGGCGATGGGGCCGGTCAGTTCGCCGCTCTCCCCGACCCTGAGCCAGGCAAGGCCCTTGGCCCCGTTCTCGACGGCGAAGTCACCGATACCGTCGAAGAACTTGCGCGGCTGATCCTGCACCTCGGGTACGGCCAGGGCACGTACCTTCTTGCCGGCGAAGGCTCGAAAGTCGGTCTTGTCGAAGAGCTCGGTGACATCGAGCATCTTCATGGGCACACGCAGGTCGGGCTTGTCGGTTCCGTACCACTCCAGGGCGTCACGGTAGGCGATCCTCGGATAGGGGGAAGTGATCTCCCATCCTTCGGAGAACTCCCGGAAGACGTCGGTCATGACCTGCTCGATGACGGTGAAGACGTCTTCTTGCTCGACGAAGCTCATCTCCACGTCGAGTTGGTAGAACTCACCCGGAGAACGGTCGGCACGACTGTCCTCGTCCCGGAAGCAGGGTGCGATCTGGAAGTAACGGTCGAACCCGGCCACCATCAACAGCTGCTTGAACTGCTGCGGCGCTTGGGGCAGGGCGAAGAACTTTCCCGGGTGGAGACGGGAGGGCACCAGGAAGTCGCGGGCCCCCTCGGGGCTGGAGCTGGTGAGGATCGGCGTCTGGAACTCGTTGAAACCCAGGTCCGTCATCTTCTGGCGGATGGCAGCCACCACCTGCGAACGCAGCATGATGTTGTGATGCATCCGCTCACGGCGCAGGTCCAGGAAACGGTGGGAGAGGCGACGCTCCTCGGAGGTGTTGTCCTCGGGGTAGATCGTCAGGGGGAGTTCCTCGGTGGTGCCGAGGATGTCCATCTCCACCGCGTCGACCTCGATCTCGCCGGTGGGCAGGGTGGGGTTGACGTTGTCGGCGCTGCGCGCCGACACCTCACCCGTGACACGGATGACCGTTTCCTTGGGCACCCGGCTGAGCTGCTCGAACACCGGAGACTCGGGACGGGCCGTCAGCTGTGTGATGCCGTAGTGGTCACGCAGGTCGACGAAGAGCAGTCCGCCGAGATCCCGACGGTTGTGCACCCAGCCGGAGAGGCGCACCTGTTGTCCGACGTGCTCCTTGCGGAGCTGACCACACGTATGAGTCCTGTAACGATGCATGAGTTACCAAGTCCACTAAATACACGGCTGAGGGAGGGCGCCGGGCTGCCCTGGCCGGGACCGGCGGAAAGAACGTCCCTTGAACACCTGGAATCCTACCGCCCACCACCGGTACGGCCTCCCGTTCTCGGCCCGGGACCGTTCATCGGCGGGTTCGTCACCCGAGGAGCCGTCCCACGATCGGTTCACGAGGGCGGCCGACGGAGTCAGCGAGCAAGATCGCGTAGGTAGGGGTTGGTGGCGCGTTCGCGTTCGACGGTGGTGCCGGGACCGTGGCCGGGCAGGATCTGGGTTCGGTCGGAGCGTCCCAGTACTGCGTCGGTGAGGCTGCTCAGCATGGCCTCGTGGTCACCTCCGGGAAAGTCGGTGCGCCCGATGGATCCGGCGAAGACCAGGTCCCCCGCGAACATCACCGGTGTCCCGTCCTCGGCGGTCACGGTGTACACGACCGACCCAGGGGTGTGTCCGGGTGTGTGCTCGACCCCGATCTCCATGCCGGCCAAGGCAAGGGACCGACCGCCGGTGATCTCGACCAGGTCCGCGGGTTCGGTGTGGGGGCCGGGTCCCAGGAGTGCGCTCAGCTGCGCAGCGAGGGTGGGCTCGACGCCTGCGGCGGGTTCGGTGAGCAGATTGCGGTCCTCCGGGTGCAGGTGGACCGGGATCCCGCGCCGGTCGGCCACCTCGGCGGCCGACCACACGTGGTCGAAATGGCCATGGGTGAGAAGGACCGCGGTGGGGGTGAGATCGTGCTCGGCCAGCATCTTGTCGAGCGGCCCGGCGGCTTCTTGCCCCGGATCGACGATCACACATTCACCACCGGCCGACGGTGCGAGCACATAGCAATTCGCCTGAAGTGGCCCGGTGGGAAGCGCGGCGATGAGCACGGGAAATCGTCCTGTCCTCGGTCGGTTCGTCTGTACGGGGTCGGTGTCACCCCGGCCACAAAGCCTACCGAGGCAGGATGTGGACGGCGACCGGGTGGTGACGACCCACACCGTGTTTGATCACCATTCGATCACCGCACGAGGTCCGCCTCTTTGCCAAAACGCGCGGTAATGTCATATTGGTCACCATCGTAGTGTGCTCGCACGGTCCCGACCTGCTTCTTTTTCACCGTGGGCTCGTGACCGACCGAAGCACGCAAGGACCTGGCAATGCAGATACCGATCCGTTCTCGCAGGACGGTGGAACACAGCGCGTCGTCGCCGGACGCCTCGGAGGGATATCGTGCTGTGCACGGCGATTTCCCCCTCACGAACCGGGCCATACGCCGCGACGAACCCGAACCCGTATGACCGGGCTCATGACAGCAGGAGGACACGGTGACCACGGACCCTTGGGGCCGCGTAGACGACGACGGCACGGTCTACGTGCGCACGAGCGAAGGCGAACGGGTCGTCGGATCGTGGCAGGCAGGGGCTCCGGAGGAAGCCCTGGCCTTCTTCCGGCAGAAGTACGAGGCCTTGGTGACCCAGGTGGAACTGCTGGAGAAACGGCTGCGCAGTACCGATCTGTCCGCCTCCGCCGCGATGGCAAGCATCGACAAACTGCGTGCCTCGGTCGACGAGGCCAACGCGGTCGGTGACCTGGACGCCCTGAGCCGACGGCTGGACGAGCTCGTGAGCCGCGCGGAAGAGCGCAAGGTCGAGCAGAAGCAGGCCCAGGAACAGGCTCGTGATCAGGCACGGCAGATCAAGGAACGCATCGTCGCCGAGGCCGAGCGAGTCGCTGTGGAAACGACGCACTGGAAGTCCGGTGGGGAGCGAATGCTCCAGCTCGTCGAGGAGTGGAAGCGTGCTCCGCGGACCGACCGCCCGACCGAGCAGGCACTGTGGAAGCGCATGTCGGCGGCGCGAAACTCTTTCTCCAAGCGTCGCAAGGCCTACTTCGCCGAACTCGACCAGCAGCGTGAGGAAGTACGTCGAACGAAGGAACACCTCATCTCCGAGGCCGAGGAGATCCAGCACTCCACCGACTGGGGGCCCACCGCTCGGGCCTACCGCGACCTGATGCAGCAGTGGAAAGCCAGTGGTCGAGCCGACAGGGCCAGTGAGGACAAGCTGTGGGCACGGTTCAAAGCAGCCCAGGACACGTTCTTCGATGCGCGTAACGCAGTATTTGCCGAGCGTGATGCCGAGTTGCGGGTCAATGCCGAGGCCAAGGAGAAGATCTTGGCCGATGCGCGCGCCGAGATCCCCGGTATCTCCGACCCGCGCCGGGCCCGTACCCGGCTACGTGAGTACCAGGAGGCCTGGGAGGCTGCCGGAGGGTTGCCGCGCGATGTCCGTGATCAGCTGGAGGGTGCCTTCCGCAAGATCGAGGACGGTGTACGCCGCGCCGAGGAGGCCGAGTGGGAGCGGACCAATCCGGAGGCTCGCGCCCGTGCCGAGGACACCGTGGAGCAGCTGTCCTCCGTGATCGCGAACCTGGAGACCAAGTTGGAGAAGGCCCGGGCCAAGGGTGACGAACGCAAGGCCAAGGAACACGAGGAGGCCTTGGCGGCTCGCCGTTCCTGGCTGACCGAGGCGGAAAAGGCTCTCGACGAGATGAGCTGAGCGCCCGTTCCCTCAAGGAAGAAGTCGCATCCGAGTCGGGTGCGACTTTTCTTCCTGCCGGGTCGGGGCCGGTCACTCGTGTGGACCCGAGGTTGTGCACCTGGATCGTGCCTTTCATCCAACCCGTGAAAGAAGCGGCAGGGCCGCCCGTATCGGCTCCCACCGGGAGCGGACAGGACGGCCCTGTACACCGGAACATACTGCCGGGAAGGGGTTCAGACCTCAGGCACCGACGGCCGTACGCAGATCAGCGGCGCGGTCGGTCCTTTCCCAGGTGAAATCGGGCAGTTCACGGCCGAAGTGACCGTAAGCAGCCGTTTGGGAGTAGATCGGACGCAGCAGATCCAGGTCCCGTACGAGCGCGGCCGGACGCAGATCGAAGACCTCCATGACGGCCTTCTCGATCATCTCCGGGGCCACCTTCTCGGTTCCGAAGGTCTCGATGAACACACCGACCGGGTGCGCCTTTCCGATGGCGTAGGCAACCTGGACCTCGACGCGGTCTGCGAGCTCGGCCGCGACGATGTTCTTGGCCACCCAGCGCGTGGCGTAGGCGGCCGAACGGTCCACCTTCGACGGGTCCTTGCCGGAGAAAGCACCACCACCATGACGGGCGTAGCCACCGTAGGTGTCGACGATGATCTTGCGGCCGGTCAGACCGGCGTCACCCATGGGACCACCGACCTCGAAGCGACCGGTCGGGTTCACCAGGAGCCGATAGTCGTCGGACTCCAATCCGAACTCGGTGATCACCGGATCGATGACGTGTTCGCGGACGTCCGGTGTGAGCAGCTCGTCCAGGCTGATGTCCGCAGAGTGCTGACTGGAGACGACCACCGTGTCCAGCCGGACCGGGGTCTGGTCGTCGTACTCGACCGTCACTTGGGTCTTGCCGTCCGGGCGCAGGTACGGAACCGTCCCGTTACGGCGAACCTCGGCCAAACGCTCGGCGAGGGAATGTGCGAGCTTGATCGGCAGCGGCATCAGCTCCGGGGTCTCCCGGTTGGCGTAGCCGAACATCAGACCCTGGTCGCCCGCTCCCTGACGATCGAACTGGTCCTCTTCGTTGTCCACACGTGCCTCGTAGGCGGTGTCCACTCCCTGAGCGATGTCGGGGGACTGGGCATCGATGGAAACGTTGACCCCGCAAGAGTCACCGTCGAACCCCTTTGCGGAGGAGTCATACCCGGTCTCGAGAATCTTTTCTCGAACGAGGGCGGGAATGTCGACATATGTCTGGGTGGTGACCTCACCCGCGATATGGACCTGACCAGTGGTGATCATTGTCTCGACCGCGACCCTGCTGGCGGGGTCGGTGGTGAGCATCGCGTCGAGGATCGCGTCACTGATCTGATCGGCCATCTTGTCCGGATGGCCTTCAGTGACCGACTCGGAGGTGAAAAGGCGTCGGGACACAGTAAGTGACTCCTTGCAGCGGCTGCTGGCTGACATGTGACCGGTACGGCGTCGAGTCCCCGGCTGCCACCGGGAAATCAATACCGACCGGTGCGGTTGGCTATCGGCCCACTGTAGCTGGACCCAAGGGGGTGGAACCTCGTGGTCGACCTTGTCGGTCGATCACGGGCACCGAAGGCAGTGTGGCGTACTCATCGAGAAGAATCCAGTCCCATGTCCTGTTCGTCCGACTCTGCAAGGCGCTCCTGCACCAGGTCCCACACCTGGTCAGCGAGGTTTTCCTTCGGTCCGTGGGAAAATTCGACCACGGGCCTGTCGGGGCTCAGGATCGATGCCTGGTTGTCCTTCGTACCGAAGGCGCGTCCCTGCCCGACCTGATTGACCACCAGGAGGTCACAACCCTTGCGTTCGAGTTTGGCCTGCCCGTTGGCGACGACGTTGTCGGTCTCGGCCGCAAAGCCCACGATGATCTGTTCCGGAGCTCGCTGCGCACGGGTGCGGACCAGTTCCAGGAGGATGTCGGGGTTTTCCGCCAATGCGATGGGGGTAGGGGGTCCTTCGGTCTTCTTGATCTTCGATTCGGCGTCGGACACGGGACGGAAATCGGCCACCGCGGCCGCCATCACCACCGCGTCGGCGCCGACCCGCTCGGTGGCCATCACCTCGGAGAGTTCCTCGGTCGACACCACCGGAATGATCCGTACCCCGGCCGGTTCGGGCAGAGAGACGTTGGCGGCCACGAGCGTGACTTCCGCCCCTCGTGCGGCCGCGGTGCGGGCCAAGGCGTAGCCTTGTCGACCCGAGGAGTGATTGCCGATGAAACGGACCGGGTCGATGGCTTCCCTGGTGCCCCCTGCGGAGATCACGACACGACGACCAGCCAGATCGGTACTTGTGGCACCGCGGCGCAGGACCGAACGTGCGACCTCAAGGAGCGACTCGGGTTCGGGAAGACGTCCGCGTCCGGTGTCGACCCCGGTGAGGCGTCCCACCGCGGGGTCGAGAACGAGTGCTCCACGTGAACGCAGGGTGGCGACGTTGTTCTGGGTCGCCGGGTGTTCCCACATCTCGGTGTGCATCGCGGGTGCGAAGATCACCGGACAGCGGGCGGTCAGCAGGGTGTTGGTCAACAGATCGTCCGCCAGGCCCGCGGCGGCCTTGGCCAGGATGTTGGCCGTGGCGGGTGCGACAAGGACCAGATCGGCGGATTGACCGATGCGCACGTGCGGGACCTCGTGCACGCCGTCCCACACATCGGTGACCACGGGTTGCCCCGACAGGGCCGCCCATGTTGGTTCTCCGACGAAGCGCAGGGCGTCCGCGGTGGGCACGACCCTGACCCGGTGATCGGATTCGGTCAGTCGGCGTAGCAGCTCGCACACCTTGTAGGCGGCGATGCCGCCCCCTACACCGAGGACCACCTGGGGAAGTTGTGTGTCACTCACAGCATTGAGTTCTACCAGGTGTGCCCAGCGGTCCGGGGGACGGGGCGCCCGCCCCGGGGCCGATCCACCGAGGATATTCCGAAAAAACCCTCAGGCACCTTCGGGGTTCTCGGCGGCGAGCAGTCCGGAACGGATCTCGCGCAGGGCGATGGACAGGGACTTCTCCTGCACCTGGGTCTCGACCAGCGGGCCCACGTACTCCAGCAGCCCCTCGCCCAGCTGGGCGTAGTAGGCGTTGATCTGGCGGGCACGTTTGGAAGCCATGGTGACCAGGCTGTACTTGCTGTCGACGCAGTCCAACAACTCGTCGATCGGCGGATTGGTGATGCCTTCGGCGACAGGCTCGGTACCAGCCACTTCGCTTACCTCCAGAAAAGATTTCCGGCTCGTCGAAAAGCCGCGAGGCGGAAGACGGGGACTCGGACGGCGCCCGGACCACGGGGCCGATCCCGCTATCACACCTTGGGTGCTGTGATCAACGCTAGCAGCTCGGAGCACACTTCCCGAACAGACGTGTTGACAAGGGTGGCGTCGAACTCCTTCTCGGCCGCGAGTTCGACCTTGGCCGTATCGAGGCGGCGCCGGATGACCTCTTCGCTCTCGGTCCCCCGGTCCGTCAACCGATGCACCAGCTCTTCCCAGGAGGGCGGTGTCAAGAACACGTGCAGGGCTTCGGGCATGCTCTCGCGGATCTGGCGGGCGCCCTGGAGGTCGATCTCCAGAAGAACGGGAAGTCCCGCGGTGAGTCGGGCCTGGACCGGAGCGCGGGGTGTGCCGTAACGGTTACCGGCGAACCTCGCCCATTCCAGCAGCTCGTCCTGCTCCACGAGACGGTCGAACTCTTCCTCGGTGACGAAGTGGTACTGCAGTCCGTCCTCCTCGCCGGGGCGAGGCTTGCGCGTGGTGACCGACACCGACAGCCACACCTCGGGATGCTCCCGACGCAAGTTGGCCACAACGGTGCTCTTGCCCACGCCCGAGGGGCCGGACAGGACGATCAGCCGCTTCTCGGCGAGCCCGGACGAGGCTCCGTACTGGGAAGACATAATCAGCTTTCATTCGCGCTGCGCTGCGTGGTGGAGCTGTACGCCCTGCTGTCCACTTCCCGGATCGGGGCGGACAGGGCACCATCACCAGCAGTGTGCAGGGCGTCCGCGAGTGGTTATGGAGAGTTCCCTTTATACCACCGGCCCCGAACACATATGTGCCCGTCCACGTCTGTGGGGGACGCGGACGGGCCACAGCGCTGTGCGAAGTTACTTGGCGAGGTCGCCGAACTCGCTCTCCAGGGCAGCACGCTGATTCGTACCCAGACCACGCACACGGCGCGACTCTGCGATGTTGAGTCGCTCCATGATCTGCTTGGCACGGACCTTGCCGACACCGGGCAGGGATTCCAGCAGAGCCGAAACCTTCATCTTGCCGATGACATCGTCCTTGAGGCCTTCGGCGAGCACCTCCGACAAGGAGATGTCACCGTTCTTCAGCTTGTTCTTGACCTCCGCTCGCTCTTTTCTGGCCTTGGCGGCTTTCTCGAGAGCGGCTGTGCGCTGTTCGGGTGTGAGGGGAGGAAGGGCCACGCCGGGTCACCTCGGTTTTCTACTCGTTTGTAGAGGGCGGACGCCTGCGCAAGTTAGTAGGTCTGACCCCCATTAGGCAACGTAAAGTGCCCTTTCAATGGCTATTCAGTCGAACCAACTACTCAGAGTCGCCGCCCCATTACCCTCGGGGGTAAAACTGAGGACCTTGGTCCCGACTGAGATGCCCCGAAAGCATGCCACCAGCATAAGTCACTCAAGGGTGACACAGGACACCGTGGGCCGCTGTCAATGCTTTTCGGACATACACAATTCTTGTCCGTATATGAGGAATAACCGCCCGTAAGGCGAGGCCGACACGGTTTCGGAAGCCGTCCCCGACGAATCGAACGCTCCCACCGGTGTCGAGCCTCGACTTGAGAACCTGGGGAGGGCGCAGGCCGCACCACACTCCGGTCACTCCGGGCACGGGGCCGGAAAAGGACCGAAGCGATCACCACGGGCGCCCTGAGCGACCGCAAGTATGTCTAGGGAGTGTTTTTTAGAAGGCTTTCGGTTGGCTCGGCGCTTGCGCCGACCGATGCGAGCGGCCGTCAGGCAATCTCTCGCAAGACGATGTGCGAAGTTCAGCCTGGTTGTACTTCACGAGCGCAGAGGCGCAGCGAGAGGCAGCCTGGTGGTCGCGAGCCCGAAATGATGCAAAAAACACGACCTA
>DXDP01000284.1 GCA_019115445.1 Candidatus Nocardiopsis merdipullorum | reverse complement strand
GACGACGAGGGTGTACTCGTCCCGGTGGATCGGGCCAAGGGCCACAACTCCGCGGCGATCGTGGCCGGTGTGGTCACCACGCCGACCGAGCTGCACCCCGAAGGCGTCACCCGCGTGGTTCTGCTCGGTGACCCGACCAAGGCGTTGGGTGCACTCTCGGAACCGGAATGTTCACGGGTGATCGCGGCGATCGATCTGGCCGAGCGGATGCGGGTCCCGCTGGAATGGTTCGCCCTCTCGGCCGGAGCCCGGATCTCGATGACCTCGGGTACCGAGAACATGGACTGGATCGCGGCCGCGCTCAAACGGATCGTCGAATTCACCCAGGCCGGGGGTGAGATCAACATCGTGGTCGCCGGGATCACCGTGGGTGCCCAGCCGTACTGGAACGCCGAAGCGACGATGCTCATGCACACCAAGGGCATCTTGGTGATGACACCGGACTCGGCGATGGTGCTCACCGGTAAACAGTCCCTCGACTTCTCCGGTGGTGTGTCTGCCGAGGACAACTTCGGTATCGGTGGTCACGACCGTGTCATGGGCCCCAACGGCCAGGCGCAGTACTGGGCGCCCGACCTGCCGTCCGCCCGCGACGTACTGATGTCGCACTACGACCACACCTACGTCGCACCCGGTGAAACGGCACCCCGTGCGATGGGTACCAGCGACCCGACCGATCGGGACATCTCCGGGTTCCCGCACGAGGTCGCCGACAGTGACTTCACCACGGTCGGGGAGATCTTCTCCTCGGAACACAATCCGGACCGCAAGAAACCGTTCGACATCCGTACCGTGATGCGTGCGCTGTCCGACCAGGACCACCCGGTACTGGAACGTTGGGCGGGCATGGCCGACGCCGACACCTCGGTGGTGCAGGACGTGCACATCGGTGGCAGGCCGGTCTGCCTGATCGGTGTCGAATCACGTTCGGTGCAGCGGCGTGGCTTTCCCCCCACCGACGGTCCGGACACCTACACCGCCGGCACCCTGTTTCCCCAGTCCTCCCGCAAGACCGCGCGGGCGATCAACGCCGCTTCCGGAAATCGCCCACTGGTGGTACTGGCCAACCTGTCCGGCTTCGACGGTTCACCGGAGTCGATGCGCAAACTCCAGTTGGAGTACGGCGCGGAGATCGGCCGAGCCATCGTCAACTTCGACGGCCCGATCGTGTTCTGTGTGATCTCCCGCTACCACGGCGGTGCGTTCGTGGTCTTCTCCAGGGCACTGAACCCGAACATGACCGTCCTTGCGTTGGAAGGTTCCTTCGCCTCGGTGCTGGGTGGTGCCCCCGCGGCCGCGGTGGTGTTCTCCGGAGAGGTGAACAAGCGCACCGCGACCGACCCTCGGGTGGCCGACCTGCAGGCCCGGGTGTCGGAGACCAGCGGCGCCGAGCGGGCCGAACTCAACGCCCACCTGGCCGAGGTCCAGACGTCGGTACGGGCCGAAAAACTCGGTGAGGTCGCCGCGGAGTTCGACGGGGTGCACAGCATCCAGCGGGCGGTCGATGTGGGTTCGGTGGACGCGATCATCAGTGCGGCCGAGATGCGTCCGCGCATCATCGAAACCATCGAGCAGGGCATGGACAGGGCTGCCCACCGGGATGCGAAGCGGTGACGTGAGCCACGAGACGAACCTTCGGGGGATCCGGAGAATTTCCCCGGATCCCCCGTGCGCTCCGGGGTGTGGCCGTCTCACCGGGTGTGATCAGAGTGTTGGTGGTTCACGGGTCATGGCCCAGGTGCGTGGTCCGCCGTCGGGCAGGACGTACTCGGCGTCCACACCGAACCCGAGTGATCGGTAGAGGTGAACGTTTCTCCGGTCGGAGGTTTCCAAGAAGGCCGAGGTGCCTTCTGCCTCGGCGCTTTCGATGCCCGGGGCAAGGACCGCCCGGCCCAGACCGCGACCTTGGGCGGAAGGATCGACCCCCACGGTGCCCAGGAACCACGTGGGTGTGGTGGGGCGATGTGGGGTCATCGTCGCTTCCGCGGAGGCGTAGGCTTCGGCGCGATCCCCGGCCAGCTCGATCAGGCGGGGAAGGAGGGCCTGGAGGGTTGCTGTGGCGTCCCCGGCGGGGGTGGACCACACGGCCACCGCTCGAAGGTCCTTGCTCACCCAGACGCGGCCGTGGGGGATCCCGATCTCGGCCAGGAAGATCCGCTGGAATTCCCGTAGTCGTTCCAGGTGACGATCGGCGGAGATGGTGTGCCGGGTGAAGGCGTAGTCGGCGAACGCGGCGGTGAGTGTGTCTGCGGCCGGCTCCACGTCGGTCGCGGTGGCCTCACGGATCAAGTCTTTCCCCCGGGGGTCGGATCAATACGATCGATTACTGGTGCAACCGTATGGTTGCATCAGTGCGAAGTGGTGTGCAAGTCTGTGGTTGCTTCATTGGTGTGTGGAGGAGGAAGTGGTGAGGAGGGGATCGTGGACGAGGTGAAACGCCAGGTGGACATCGATGCACCGGCAGAGCGGGTGTGGCAACTCATTTCCCGGCCGGGCTGGTTCGTCAACGGCGGTGAGGTCGTCGACCACGAAACAGAGGACCTCGGTGATGGGGTGCACCTGGTGCGCGATCCGGTGCACGGCGAGTTCCGGATCGAAACGGTCGAGCTCGTGCCGTTCCGCTACGCGGCATTTCGGTGGTTGGGAGCGAACGGGGAAGACAGCTCCACGCTCGTGGAGTTGTGGATCGAGAACAAGCAGGCCGGACGCGACGGGCAGGAAGGTGTGACACTCACGGTCGTCGAGAGCGGTTTCGAGTCCCTGGGGCCCACGGAAATGGAACGCCGAAGACGACATACCACAGGCTGGGAAACCGAACTGGCGGCGCTTGGTGCCCACTTGGCTCTCGAGGCAGTGGCATGAGTACCCCCACGGCGGCCTTCGCCGCCCTGGCCGACGATACGCGCTGGACCATCCTGGTCCGCCTCGGTCAGGAGCCCGCCTCGGCCTCCACCCTGGCCAAGGAACTCCCGGTCAGCAGACAGGCCATCGCCAAACACCTCGAGGTACTGGCACAAGCGGGGTTGGTGGAGGGGCAACGGCACGGTCGAGAGGTCCTCCACCATCCGGTCGGTGCGCGACTGAGCGAACTCGGCCGCGACCTGCAACGCATCGGTGCGGTCTGGGAACACAGACTCGCCGGGATCAAGAAGATCGCGGAGGAGAACTGACGTGGTCGAGCAGAGCGGGGTCACCGGAGACGATCCGGTCGACCTCCTCGCCCCCGTCACAGGTGTACAGTGCCACGGTCACCTCGGTCTCCGACCGGGCGACCACACGCCAGGAAGCGCCGTACTCCTCCCAGCGCACGAGTGCGGCCACAGGGTCGTCCATATGCCTTTCCTACCCCATCACGGGGCGCATGGCCGGCCACTCGAGAAGGTTTTTGTGTGGTGGGTCTCGGACCATGTCGTCAACGGAAAAGAGGTCACCCCGTGGTCGAGGAGAACAACCCGGTCAACACCGTGCTCGAGAGGATCCGCACCGAGGTCCGCCCACTGGCCGATGGCCGGGTCGCGGACTACATCCCCGAACTGGCCCACGCCGACCCGAACATCTTCGGGATCGCGGCGATCAGCGCTCACGGGCGCCGTTATGTGGCCGGCGACGTCGAGGGGCCCTTCTCGGTGCAGTCGATCTCCAAACCGTTCGTCTACGCCATCGCGGTGGAAGAGCACGGGTTCGACACGGTCCACGACCACGTCGGCGCCGAACCCAGTGGGCAGCCGTTCAACGCCATCAGCCTGGACGAGCACGGCCGTCCGGCCAACCCGATGATCAACGCGGGCGCGATCGTGACGACCTCGCTGATCAAGGGTGAGGATCGGTTCGAGCGGATCCGCTCGATGCTGTCGGCATGCGCCGGCCGTGAACTGTCCGTCAACGAGGACGTGTACCGCTCCGAGGCCGAGGCCGGGCACGGCAACCGGGCCCTGGGCCACCTGTGTCTGGCCGGAGGTGCCCTGGTCGGCCCGGTGGAGGAAGCCGTCCAGGACTACTTCCGTCAATGTGCCGTCGAGGTCACCGTGACCGATCTTGCGGTCATGGCCGCGACCCTGGCGAGCGGCGGGGTCAACCCGGTGACCGGAAAACGGGTCCTGAATCGGCGCACCGCACGGCACACCTTGTCGATCATGGCCGGCTGTGGCATGTACGACCGTGCGGGGGAGTGGGGCTTGCGCGTCGGCATCCCGGCCAAGAGCGGGGTCAGCGGCGGCATCCTCGCAGCGGCCCCGGGGGCGTTCGGGATCGGGGTGTTCAGTCCACCGTTGGACCATGCGGGCAACAGTGTGCGTGGTGTGGCCGCCCTGGAGCGGCTGTCCGAAGACTACGACCTGCACATGCTCCAGCTCCCCACAGAACCACCCTCACCTTTGCACAGCGTGTCTTGTCACGGTGGTTCCCTCGGTGTGCACCTGCGTGGCGAGATCGATTTCCTCGCCGCCGAACAGGTGGTCTCCCGGTTGGCCGCAGCCGTCGAAGACGCCCGGATCACCTCGGTGGTGGTCGAGCTCGAACGTGTTTCCGGGTTCAGCGACGCGGCCCGAGCACTGCTTGCCGCCGAGCTCACCGATCTGGCCGACGCGGGGATCGAGGCCACCGTGAGTGACCCGCGCGGGGTGCAAGGGGCGAACTGAGCAAACACCCGAAACCGTATCGGGAAACTGTTTCCACCGTTGAGCCCTGTGGACGGCACCGAATCTGTCCCGTCGGAACGGTACTGTCGTGCCGTGGCAGATCTCCCCGACGTTCCCACTTTGCTCGATGCGGCGGTCACCGCCCTGAACGGTACGCACCGCGAAGGACAGACGACCATGGCAGAGGCCGTGGGCGAAGCCGTCGACCGGCGTGAACACCTGGTGGTCCAGGCCGGGACCGGTACCGGTAAGTCCCTGGCCTACCTGGTGCCCGCGATCCGGCACGCGATGGCCGAGAAGACCACGGTC
>DXDP01000283.1 GCA_019115445.1 Candidatus Nocardiopsis merdipullorum | reverse complement strand
GGTGGGGACGGGCGTGCTTCCTGTGTCGACGGATCCTGTGGAAGTCCTGTCGTCGGTGTTGCGGGGTTTTGCGATCCCCGAGGAACAACACGTGCACGTGATCCGCGGGCTGCGCAGCGCACTGCACGGCTTTGTGGACCTGGAGATCACCGGGGGCTTCGGACTTCCCGAAGACGTGGACACCAGCTTTGCCCTCCTGGTGGAGGTCTTTGTTCGAACCTTGAGCGACCGGCCTTGCGACATGGCGCCGTGGGAATCAAAGAGCACAACACGCAGGGACTGATGTTCACCGGGCCCCCGGACCAGCCCCAAGGGCCACTTCCCACATCACACTCTCCTTCTTTGATGCGTCAAACTGGTGGGAAAACCCCCGCGGGCTCACCCCCACCCGCATGGAACAAACGTGTGTTGGAGCTCCCTGATGTCCAAGAAGGGCCGAAAAGCTTCTCCCAAGCTCGGTGGCGTTGCCACCGCAGTGATCGGTGTCCTCGTCGTCACACTCTTCGTACTCCACCGGGTGGGCGTGGTCGATCTCGATCTGCTCGGTGAGGACACCACGTCCCCGTCGAGTGGGGAGGCTTCCACCGAACTCTCGGGTGACCGGGCCCAGGAACAGTTGTCGGAACTCCGGGTCGAGGAAGAGGACGACCAGCCGGGATACGACCGGGCACTGTTTCCACACTGGAACGACAATGTGGAGGACAACTGCACGACCCGGCAGGTGGTCCTGCTACGTGATGGTGAGGACGTGGAGGTCGACGACGACTGCCAACCGGACTCGGGTTCCTGGTACAGCCCCTACGAGGGAGAGACCTTCACCGACCCGCAGGACATCGACATCGATCACATGGTCGCGCTGAAGGAGAGTTGGCGTTCCGGGGCCCACGCATGGACCACCGAAGAGCGTCAGGACTTCGCCAACGACCTGGAGACCTCACAGCTGTGGGCAGTCAGTGCCTCCACCAACCGTGCCAAGGGGGATGCGGACCCTGCGGACTGGCTGCCGCCCCTGGAGTCGGTGCACTGCGACTACGTGGTCTCCTGGATCGAGGTCAAGCACACCTGGGATCTGACCGTGGACCCGGAGGAGGAAGAGGCTCTGCGTGAAGTGCTCTTCGACTGTTGAACCACTCACGCCGGGGAGGTGGTGATACCGCGAGCCGTGGCCAGGACCTCCTCCGGACCGATGAGGCCGAAGGGGTCACGGACCTCCACCGCGAGCTGAGGCACCGGGACCCAGAAGGCCTCCGATTCGGTGTGCAGGGCAGGTGTGCCGTTGTTGTCGAACGGGTTCGGTGCCCAGCCGTCGGGAAGTTCGTGGTACTCGGCGAGGAAGGTCCGGAGTTCCTCCAGGTCGGCGAGTTTCTCCCCGCGCATGACGAGGACTTGGAGGATGACACGGGCCGCACCGTCCTCCATACGTTTTTCCCAGACCCGACTGGTGAAGTGCACATCGCCCCACTCGTAGACGAAGTCCGAGGGTGAAGCGGGTGCGTGGGCCTGTTCGGGCAGATGGTCGATGGTGAATCCGGCCAATTCTCCCCCTTGTGGGTCGGTTGCAGCAGGTGTTGCCGTGAGTACGAATGCGCACACACATGCCAGAGCCGCGACAACCCGACGAACGGTCGACATGATTACCTCCGGTGGCGACCACGGGACCTTCCCGGACCGCTGTTTTCAGGATGGTCCGATCCGGACGGTCTGCACCAGGGTCGATGTCGAGCCTGTGGACAACTCGGAAGGGCAGGCACTCCGAGCCGGGTGTGGTCAGAGCGCCTGCAAACCGGCAAGGACCGCGTGCAGGACGTCCTCCCTTCCCAGATACCGCGAGGGCCCGCACCGTTGGAGGGAACCGTCGACGAGCATGTCCGTCACGATCACTCGGACCTGTTCGAGGGGAAGGCGCACCTCGGCGGCCAGATCAGTGACGGTACACGGTCTGCCTGCATGGGTGAGGATGGCTTCGCGTTCCGGGCGCAGCCACTCGTGTGTGCCGGGGGTACGTGCCGCCACGACCAGGCTGAGCAGATCGAGGGTGTCGTCACGGTCCGCCCCGGCAGGGGTGGTTGGTCCCCTCAGGCCGGCGTCCACGGCGAAGGGCCGCAAAAAGCGCTCTTCTTCGCCCGGGCCCGCCGGATATTCGTACTCGGTTCTGCTCTTGGGCGTGGTGTGTTCGGCCTGGTGCAACTGTCCCTCAGTGTTCACCATGTCCTCCTTCTTCGTGCCCTCCGGGAAGAATGGGTTGTGGTCCTGTGAACGGTGCAACGGGTAGGGGTGCTTGTGGGTCGCTCTCGGACGGGGTGAACGGGATGGATGTCTTTCCCGTAGGCCTTGGGGGTCGACTCGACACCTGATACGGGGTGAGACCGGTGTCTGTCGCTCCGTTGCCCTGGGTGGAGGTGGACGGACGTACGATCGGCCCCGTATTTCCGAGCGGTTCCAGGAGTGTCTCCGGAATGTGGACCGTGGCCCGCGTACCGCCGTAGGGCGAGGGCCGCAGCTGAACCTCGATGCCGTGGCGATCGGACAGACGCGAGACCACGAACAGACCCAGGCGAGGATCTTCCGGCATCACCATCGTGTCGAACTCGGAGGGTTGGGACAGGGTGTGCTCGGCCATTGCGTATCCGCGCTCGGACATGCCAAGCCCCCTGTCCTCGACCTCCACCGCAAGGCCTCCCGCCACGGGTGTACAGCTCACCTCCACGGGGGTACCGGCCGGGGAGAACTGTGTGGCGTTCTCCACGAGCTCGGCGAGCAGATGCACCACGTCGGCCACGACCTGACCGTGCATGAGAAGGCGGGGCGCGGACACCAGGCGTACCCGTCCGAAGTCCTCGGTCTCGGCGATGGCTGCGCGCAGCACGTCCACGAGAGGACGGGGTGGACGTCTACGGCGTACGGACTGTCCACCTCCCAGGATGATGAGGTTGTCGGCGTAGCGGCGGGCCCGAGTGACCAGGTGGTCGAGGAGGAACAGTCGGCGGAGCGCCTCGGGGTCCTGCTCGTTGTATTCGATCTCGTCGAGCAGTCGCAGTTGGCGTTGGACGAGGTTTTGGTTGCGAAAGGCGATACCGAGGAAGGCGCGGTTGGCTCCTCTGCGGATCTCGGCCTGTTGTACAGCAGCCTCCACAGCAGCCACCTGGGCGCTGTCGCAGGCCTCGGCGACCTGACCGATCTCGTCGTCCCCGTCCTCGTCCAAGGGCGGCAGTTCCTCCTGGACGTCGACCTTGCCTCCGCGTTGAGCTCGGTCGATGATCGTGGACAGGTTTTCGTCCCGGTCGAGGATCTGTGCGCGCAGACGGGTGAGGCGGCCGGTGAGTTGTCGTGAGGAACGGCCGACCACGGCGATGGCGGTGATGCCACCGGCAAGCGTCAGAGCGCCCGCGGCGACCCCCAAGGACACGCTCAGAAGAGCCGCGCGCCACGCAAGATCGATGGTGCGATCGGCCTGTGCCAGGACCAGGGTGTCGAACTCGTCCAAGGTTTGGGCGGAGGATTCTTCCCACTCGTCGGCCGATACGTCGATCTCGGTGTTCCACACAAAGGCCGGTTCGTCCGGTGCGGTGGTGGTTCCGGAGTTGGCCAGGGGTGGTCGGGTGACGACCCGACGGCTGAGTTCTTCGGTGTTCAGCCAGGCGGTGTCTGTGCTCATCTCCTCGTAACGCTCTCGTACTTCGGGCTGCAGCAAAGCGCTCGCCGGTTCCAGGGTGTCGCGGTAGGAGGCGGTCAGGTAGGTGAAGTGCGCGGTCTCCTCATAACTCATCTCGCCCGCGGCGATGACCCCTGCGAGCAGGGCATCGGCGGCCGAGTGGTCGGCGCGGGCCTCGAGGAGTTCACCGGTCAGCACGGCGTCGGTGAGGTTCTCGCCGCCGTCGGTGGAATGTACGAGGGCGGTGATGGCTGTCCGGGCGCCGTCCAAGAGGTCCCCGTAGCCCAGGAGGACCTGTTCACGATCCAGTTCTGCACCGTCGACGAGGTCGCGTAGCTCGGTCAGGTCGTCGGGGGTTTCTCTGACCGTGGAGACGCTGCGCCGGATCTCTTCTTCACGGCCTTCGGCCATGTCGTCGGCGAGAGCCATTGCCGTGGAGACTGCGGAGTCGGTGTTGGTGCGTTGTTCCTCGAGTTCTTCGGGAACGGTGTCGGCGGATTCGCCGCTTTCGGTCCGGCCGAGGTGGATCAGGGCCTGGCGGCGTTCTTCCCGCAGTTCCTCGGCCGCCCGGGAAAAGACCTCGACCCCTTCTCGGGCCTGCCCCACCACGCCCATGAGCTGAACGGCCTGCACGGTTCCGGCCGCTGCGACCACCAGCCACAGCGCGAGGAAGCACAGACTCGGAATCAGCACGATGCGGGTGAGTTGACTTCTGATCGTGGACGTGTTGTCGCCCTTCATTCGTTGTGCCCCTCTCCAGCCCATGCGTATGCCGGGCCTTCCTTGGAGCCCGTGCGACCCTCGGTCGTGCCGAGGTTACCGGAGAATTATTGCCGTTCGCTGTCGAATGATTACTACTAGTAGTATTCGTAGGGAGAGTGAGGCTCCGCATCTTCTCCCACGGGGAAACGAAGAATGCATGACCGCAGGTAGAGGGTTCACGCAACACGGGAAAGGCCGTCCGCGCCACAGCGCGAACGGCCCTCAACACTCTCGGAAATCCGGCGTGTCGCCCTCAGGAGTCCGGCCGGTGACGAGAACCCACCGGCGCAGGCAACTCCTCCGCCGTGGGGGGTTGCTCCACACCCAAGGAGTTGAGGATTTCCGCATAACGCAGCGCGGTGATCTTGCCGAGCAGACTGTCGGCCCCCAGGGAAGTCCCCAGGCGCACGTCCAAACGGTCGGCCAGAGCACTCAGC
>DXDP01000282.1 GCA_019115445.1 Candidatus Nocardiopsis merdipullorum | reverse complement strand
GCTCGGCAAGGACCTGGGCAAGACAACCGGATGGATCCACCGCCTGGAACTGCGCAACCGGAACGTCGACATGATCGCCGGTGCCTCCTACGAGAAGGTCGACGACGAGGGTCTGCACATCACCGTGGACGGTGAGAAACGCGTCCTGGACGTGGACAACGTCGTGCTGTGTGCCGGGCAGGAGTCCCGACGCGACCTGGCCGACGAACTCGCCGCACTCGGTGTCGAGGCACACGTGATCGGAGGTGCCGACGTGGCCGCCGAGCTGGACGCCAAGCGTGCGATCGACCAAGGCACCCGCCTTGCCGCCGCGCTCTAGACTTTCGTCATGTCCCTGCCTCATGCGATCCTGACCGCCTTGGCGGAAAAACCGTCCTCCGGTCTGGAGTTGACCCGGCGCTTCGACCGATCCATCGGTTACTTCTGGTCGGCCACGCACCAGCAGATCTACCGTGAGCTCGGAAAGCTGGAGAAACAGGGACTGATCAGAGCTCTGCCCTCCGAGGTCCCCACTCGAGGGCAACGCAAGGAGTACGAGGTTCTGCCCGCGGGCCGTGACGAGCTGGCCTTGTGGGTGGACCGGCGGGAGGAGCCGAAGGTCGGCCGTGACCCCTTGCCCCTGCGGCTGCGCGCCGCGGGGGTGGTGGGTACGGGCGATCTGTTGGAGGAGGTGCGCCGCCACCTCGATCTGCATCGGGCCCGCCTGGAGGAATACCGGGAGTTCGAGCGGCGTGATTACCCTTCCGAACCCACCTCTCAGCAGGAACGTCTTCAGCGGCTGGTGTTGCAGGGCGGCATCACCATGGAGAGCGGATGGATCACCTGGTTGTCCCGGGTCGTGGAGGAGATGGATCGTTCACGGTGAACCGGGGACCCGTGGACGCTCCAGCTCGACCACCGAGCACCTTGAGTCGCCCTGAATCCCCCTGAATCGTCTCTTCGGGATCGTGTCGGCGAAGTTCTCGACCGGCCCCGTCAGGCCCCTGTGGTCTCCTGTTCGATGCCTTCGGGCAGACGCTGTCCGGGGTACATGGGTACCAGCTCCGCCTGAAGAGCCATGGTGGCGGCCCCGACGGCGGGGGCGGTGGAGGCGAAGGTGGACAGCCGCACCCGGACGGGGTGCTCGGCCCGGGCGAAGAACGCACGGTCGAGCTCTTGTTGTATGGCGGGCAGGTAGAAGGGCCCCGCGGTCGCCGACCCCGGCCCGGTGAGGACCAGCAGGTCCGGGTCGACGATGTTGGCCATGACGCGCACGGCCACGGCCAGGTGTTCTGCCGAACTCTCGAGAAGAGCGATGGCTCCGGTGTCTCCACGGCGAGCAGCACGGACGACGGCGGCGAACTCGGCGGCAACGGAGGGGTGTTCTCCGTCGATCCCGGTGGTGCGGGCAAGGGCGGTGTCGGCGCGGGCGGCGTCGACGACGGCTTCGGGGCCTGCGAGGATCTCGGCGCAACCGCGGGCACCACACCAGCACACGGGTCCTTCGATGTCCAGGCACACGTGGCCGATCTGGCCGGCGAACCCACCGGTCCCGTGGTGCGGGAGTCCGTTGACGAGGAGTCCGGCCCCCAGGTGTGCGCCCATGGAAATGGCGGCGAAGATCGGGAAGCCGTCGGTGCTTCCGGCCCAGTACTCGCCGAGTGCTGCCGCGGTCGCGTCGTTGCCGATGACCACGGGCAGTCCTGTGGTGCGTTCGAGTTCGGTCTTTGCGGGAAAGTCCAACCAGTGCCGCATGGCGGGTTGCCGGGGGTGGGAGCCGTTCGCTGCGGAGACGAGGCCGACACCGAGGATCCGTTCACGGTCGACCCCGGCCCCGTCGATGAGGAAGTCGATCTGCGTGGCGGTACGGCCGACGATCACGGCGGGGTCCTCGTTTCCCGTACCGGCCCGGGTCATCCGGGAGACGATGGCGCCGGTGAGATCGGTGAGCACGTAGGTGATGCCGACGGGATCGAGGTGCACCCCGACGGCGTAGCAAGAGGTGCGGTCGAGTCGGAGGAGGACGCGAGGTTTTCCACCGGTGGACTCGGTGCGTCCGGTCTCCAGCACGAGCCCGTCGTCGATGAGTTTGCGGACCACGGTGGAGATGGTGGCGCCGGTGAACCCGGTGGCGTCGACGAGTCCGGCCCGGCTGATGGTTCCGGCAGCCCGGATCACGTCGAGGACGGCGGCACGGCTCGTCGTGTGCGGGATGGCCCGGCCCGGACCGTTCAAGGCAACCTCCGCCTCAGCTTTCCGTGGAAGGACGGCTCACGATCACGTCGGAACACGCTGAGTGACGTCGACGGGATTTCTTCGAAGGATGCGCCAAGCGTACCCCCAGCTCAGCCGTCCTGCCCTGATGGCCACCATCTCGGTCTTCTGTGGCCGGAGGTGTTGAACCCACCTTCCTTGACTTACTTAATTCACTTAAGTAAGGATCTTCGGGAGGGTCGGTCCATGCACGTGGAGCCACCCTCGCCTTGCTCGTCTTCGCCCACGAGTGCTCCCCACACCCCGGAGAGGACAAGATGATCCACCAGACCCTCCACGAGGGTTGGCGCATGCGCGCCACCTCAGGCCCTGTTCCCGAGAACATCGCGGATCGGACGATCCCGGCCCAGGTTCCCGGAAGCACCCATCTGGATCTGCTCGCCGAAGGGTTGATCCCCGACCCGTACCTGGACACCGCCGAGACCGAGTTGGCATGGACACACCGCACGGAATGGCGCTACGAACTCGACTTCCACGCCGATGCCCCCTCCTCCGGGGAACGCGTCGACCTCGTCCTCGACGGGCTCGACACGGTCACCACCATCACGCTCAACGGCCGTGAACTCGGTGGTACAGCCAACATGCACCGCAGTTACCGGTTCGACGTGCGCCAGGCATTGGAACAAGGGACCAACACACTCGTCGTCTCGTTCCGTTCCGCGCTGGAGTACGCCGAAGAACAACAGGAAGCACTCGGTGCCCGACCCCACGTCAACACCCACCCCTACAACGCGATCCGAAAGATGGCCTGCTCCTTCGGATGGGACTGGGGACCTGATCTGCAGACCGCCGGGATCTGGCGGCCCGTACGTCTGGAGCGTTGGCGTACCGCACGACTGAGCCGTGTGCGTCCTCTGGTCACCGTCGACCCCGACGGCACCGGACGTGTCGAGGTGCACGCCGACATCGAACACTCCGACACCGCTTCGAAAGGCTCGACAGCGACCCTGAAGGCCGAGGTCGCCGGGCAACACGTCACCGTCGACGTGCCCTTCGGGGCCACGACCGCAACAGCCGTCGTCGAGGTTCCCGACGCGCCTTTGTGGTGGCCGGTCGGATACGGCGATCAGCCCCTGCACGACCTCACCGTCACCCTCGTCGACGACGATGAGGAACTCGACACCTACGAACGAAGGATCGGCTTTCGCACGATCACCGTCGACACCGAACCCGACGAGTACGGCACCCCCTTCACCGTGACCGTCAACGGTCGACCGATCTTCGTCAAGGGAGCCAACTGGATCCCCGACGACCACTTCCTCACCCGCATCACCCGCGAGCGCCTGGCCCGACGTGTCGACCAGGCCGTCGATGCGCACATGAACATGCTGCGGATCTGGGGCGGTGGTATCTACGAGTCCGAGGACTTCTACGACGTGTGTGACGAACGTGGCGTCCTCGTCTGGCAGGACTTCCCCCTGGCATGTGCCGCCTACTCCGAGGAAGAGCCGTTGTGGAGCGAGTTCGAGGCCGAGGCACGTGAACACGTGGCCCGACTCACCCCGCACCCCTCCCTGGCCCTGTGGAACGGTGGCAACGAGAACCTGTGGGGCTACATGGACTGGGGATGGCAGGAGCCCCTCGACGGCCGTACCTGGGGGCACGGCTACTACACCGACCTGTTCCCGCGCGTGGTCGCCGAACTCGACCCCACCCGCTTCTACGCGGACGGCAGCCCGTACACCCCGGGGTACGCGCTCGACGAGGTGCACCCCAACCACGAGGATCACGGAACCCAACACGAGTGGACGGTGTGGAACCGGACCGACTACCGGGCCTACCGGGACCACATCCCCCGTTTCTGCTCCGAGTTCGGATTCCAGGGCCCACCCACCTGGCGAACCCTGACCGACTGGATCCACGACGAGCCCCTCACCCCCACCTCACCGGCTTTCCTCCTGCACCAGAAGGCCGAGGACGGCAACGGAAAACTCGACCGAGGTTTCTCCGCCCACCTGCCCACCCCGGACACCTTCGAGGACTGGCACTGGGCCACCCAACTCAACCAGGCCCGGGCGATCGAGTTCGGCATCGAGCACTTCCGCTCCTGGTGGCCACGTACCTCGGGTGCACTCGTCTGGCAGATCAACGACTGCTGGCCGGTCACCTCCTGGGCGGCCGTGGACGGAGACGAACGCCCCAAACCGTTGCTGTACTCTTTGCGACACGCCTACGCGCCGCGGCTGCTCACCGTCCAACCGCGGGACGGACGCCTGGTGCTGATCGCCGTCAACGACACCGACACGCAGTGGTCGGGGCCGGTGCGCGTGGAACGGCAGACCTTCGACGGTCGCGTACTGGACTCGACCACGATGGACCTGGTCGCACGCCCCCGCTCCACGGCCGAGCTCGAGCCGGCAAGGAACTTGTTCGCCTCGGGCGACGACAAGAGGGAGGTGCTCGTGGCCACGATCGAAGATGTCCGCGCAGTGCACCTGTTCCGTGAGGACCTGCACCTGAAGTACGACACCGACCCGCTGTCCACCAAGGTGGAACGTACCGAAGACGGCTATCGCGTGACCGTGCGGGCAACTTCCTTCACCCGGGACGTCGCCCTCCTGGTCGACCGGGTCGCACCCGATGCCGAGGTCGACGACATGCTCGTGACCCTTCTTGCCGGAGAGTCGCACACCTTCACGGTGCGCACGTACTCCACCATCGACCCGGCCGAGCTGACCCGAGCACCGGTCCTGCGCTCGGCCAACTCCTTGCACACCACGACGGGACGGACCTGATCGACGTGTCGGCACGTCACACAGGAACGGGTGCGGTCGGGCTGGTTCTGGCCCGACCGCTCCAGATGCTCAGCGCAGAGCCCTTCTTCATGGAGTTCATCAGCGGGATCGAGGAACGGCTCTCCGCCCAGGACCGGGCGGTCCTCCTCCACATGGTCACCACACACGAGGAGGAGATCGCCACCTACCGGCGTTGGGAAAAGCAGGGGCTGGTCGATGCGGTCGCCGTGGTCAACCTGACCGACGAGGATCGTCGCCCCGCCGTCCTGCGAGAGCTGGGGCTGCCCGCCGTTCTCGTGGGTACTTGGAAGGGCGACCCCGATCTGCCGACCGTGGCCACCGACGACACTTCCCCGATGCGCGAAGCACTCGACCGGCTGCTCGAGCTGGGGCACCGCCGAATCGCGCGGATCAGTGGCCCTTCCGCACTGCTGCACACCCGGGCCCGTACGTCCGCGCTGTCCGAAGGTGCCCGCGAGGCGGGGATCGACCCGCCCGTGGTCGTCGAAGGGGACTACTCCCACGAGTCCGGGGAGCAATCCACGCTCGCGCTCCTCTCCCGGAAGGAGCCCCC
>DXDP01000281.1 GCA_019115445.1 Candidatus Nocardiopsis merdipullorum | reverse complement strand
CCAGTGGGGTGTGCAAGTGCCCTCCCAGAGCCTTGACTCGCGTCTTCTCGGCGGGGCCGCGCGCATTGCGACCGTCACGGCCTCCGCCACGGCCGCGATCCTCATGGCCGTGACCGTGCCGCAGGCTCTTCCCTTCTTGCGCACCGACGTGTTCTACGACATGGCCGAGGGCACCTCCGTGGGTTGGACCGGTGGCAACATCTCCACGGACGATCCGGTGGCCTCACTACAGCGCTCCTTGAGTCTGCCCCCCGAACAGACCGTGCTGACCTACACCACCGACGCCGACCAGCCGGAGTACCTGCGCACCTACGCACTCGCCGATTTCGACGGCGAGAGATGGACGATGGCTCCGGTCGACGCCTCCGACGAGTCCCTGATCACCGGGGAACTACCACGACCGACGGGCTGGCGCGCCGAACCCCCGGGCGGGACCGTCACCACCCGTGTGTCCTTCGACTCGGACACACCACGGACATACTTCCTGCCACTGCCCTACTGGGGGCGTTCGATCGATGTGTTCGGTGACTGGTACGTGGACGAGGAGAGCCACATGGTCTTCACCGACGACACCCCGTCGACCGGGTTGAGCTTCACCGCACGAACCGCCGTTCACGAGCCCGATGCGCACTCACTGTCCCGCTCGGGGAAACCACACTCGATCCCCTCGAGGTTCCTGGACCTACCGTCCGACGTCGATCCCGCGGTCCAAGATCTCACCGACTCGCTGACGAGCGAGCTGTCCTCCCCCTACCAGCGCGCGATCGCCCTGCAGGAGCACTTCTCCGACTTCACCTACGACCTCGAACCACCCCCGGTACCCGACGATGCCGACCCACTGACCCATTTCCTCTTCGAGGACCACACCGGTTACTGCGAGCAGTTCGCCGGAGCCATGACCGTGATGGCACGCCAGGCAGACATCCCCGCCCGGGTCGCCGTCGGTTACACCCAGGGAGAACAGAACGGTGACGGCCGCTGGACGGTCTCCGCCGGTGACGCGCACGCCTGGCCCGAACTGTACTTCGAGAATGTGGGCTGGGTGCGTTTCGAACCCACCCCTTCTTCCCCCCACGAGCAGGGGTCGGCCGTCGTACCGGACTACGCAGACGGTTCCGATTCCCTTGGCAGCCTGCCCACACCCACCGACGAGCCGTCCGAGAGTCACGGACCCGATCCCACCCCGACCGAATCGGACACACCCTCCGAGAACGAGGCCTCCGACTCTCCTTCCGATGAGGAGTCGGAGCAGCCCGAGGCCGCCTCCCCGGCCGGTGGTTCCTCTTCGGGACCGAACCTGACCTGGCTGCCGTACGCGAGTGCCGGTCTGGTCGTCCTCCTGCTGTCGGCACTCCCCGCCCTGGTACGTCTTGGGGTCCGTGGAACGCGCATGTCCGCTCTGTCCGGTGATCAGACCCTTGCCGCACACGCCGCCTGGCGCGAAGTGCGTGACACCTGTGTGGACGTGGGAGAACACTGGGACCTGTCGGAGAGCCCCCGGGCCACCGCCACACGTCTTGCCCCGGGCGATGAGGCCCACGAAGCCCTGTGGCGTCTGGCCCTGGCCGAGGAGGTTGCGCGCTATGCACCCGCACCCGTTGCTTCCGACCGGCTGCATGAGGACCTCAAGACCGTCCGGGCCGCGCTGCTCTCCGGGGTTGGTGTCGGGGCACGTCTACGGGCCGTACTGCTGCCCCGTTCCCTTGCCCCTCGACGTGGTCCCCGGCCCGTACCGGTCCGGCTGTGAGGCCTCGAAAACATCACGACAAAACTGTGCCCGTGGCTCCACGTGGAGCCACGGGCACAAAGACCTTCGTCGGCCGAAAGAACGGTGCCGGTGTCGGCTTCGATCCCTACTCGTTTCCTTCTTGACGGCGACGCCACCGTTCCTCGAAACGATTCATCATCCCGGGACGGTTACCGCCACCCTTGCGCTTCTGCCTGCCCCGGGGCTCCTCGGCCGGCACCGCCGTGTCGGCACCACCGGCGGCCCTGCGCCAGGCACTGGCTCCGTACAAGAAGGAGACCAGCATCAGGACGAAACCGAAAACACTGACCGCCACTTGTAGTGCGAGCTCACCCAGCAGGAGCCCTGTCAACAGGAGGATCATTCCGGCGACGAACCCCAGCCCGGCCTTGACGATCCGGCGCTTGTAGTGGACCACGGGGTTCGTCTGTCGAACGGAGTTCGCGAACTTCGGGTCCTCGGCATACAGCGCCTGCTCGATCTGGTCGAGCATGCGCTGCTCGTGTTCAGAGAGCGGCACGGCGCCTCCCTACGACAGTCCCCGATTGGGGTGACGGGTACTGATCAACAGTCTCTTGGTCAGTGGTATGCCCAGAATACGGTGTGCTAGCGCCTGCTGAAAAGAAAAGCTGTGTGCGTACCTGATCTATTACGATCACGGTACCCTCGCCCTGTCTGGGAAACACCGGCCTCCATGCCTCTCTTCTTACCTACTCTCCGACCCTGCCCTCTACAACGCTCAGGGAGGCCCGAAAGTTGCCGTATCATAGGCTATTTTCATCACGTTTGGCCAATACGGCCGACTGTATCGCTCCCGGACCGAAACGAGCCGTCACCCGGTCCATAACCTGCTCGACGTCCCGCCAGCCCGTGTCCTCCTCCCCCAACGTCAACTGACGGTGGGCATGTTCCGCCGGCTCGATCCCCTCCACCCGCACACCGACCAGGCGCAACCTGGTGCGTTCGAGCCCTGCGGCGTCGTAGAGTCCACGGGCCACCGCGCTGATTTCACGGGCCACGTCGGTGCTCTCGGGCAAGGTCCTGGAGCGGTGGAAAGTGGTGAAATCAGCACGGCGCAGCTTCACGCTCACCGTGCGCCCCACCTGTCCCGAAGCGCGCAGGCGTCGGGCCACTTTCTCGGACAGGCGCAGGAGTTCGCGGTGAACCACCTCGGGTTCTGCCACGTCGTGCTCGAAGGTTTCCTCCGCGCTCAGGCTCTTGTCCGGGGTGTCCGGTTCCACGGGGCCGTCGTCGACACCACGGGCCAGCTCCGCCAACCGGGTCCCCGCCTTGTTGCCCAACTCCATACACAGCAGTTCGGGCTCCGTCCGGGCCAGGTCACCGACCGTACGCACCCCCAATCGCTTCAGGGTCTCCTCGGTACGGTCCCCCACCCCGGGCAGGGCGCCCACCGGCAGCGGATCCAAAAAACTCTGTACGTGCTCTGTGGGGAGCAACAGCAACCCATCGGGCTTGCAGTGGGTGGAACCGAGCTTGGCGGTGAAGCGGGTGGCTGCCACACCCACCGAGCAGGTGAGCCGTTGTTCGGTGCGTACCCGCTCACGGATCATCGCGGCGATACGTACCGGCCCGCCCAGGCGACGACGCGCCCCGGAAACATCCATGAAGGCCTCGTCCAAGGACAGCGGCTGTACCAGCGGGGTGATCGACCTCAAGATGTCCATGACCGCCCGGGAAGCCTGCCGGTAGGCCGCACCGTCCGGAGGCAGGACCACGGCATCGGGGCACAGTCGTGTCGCCCGCACCATCGGCATCGCCGAGTGCACTCCGTAGGAACGGGCCAGGTAGTCCGCGGAGGACACCACCCCGCGCGCCCCGGTACCACCGACGATGACGGGACGTCCACGTACATCGGGCCGACGCAGCTGTTCCACGCTCGCAAAGAACGCGTCCATGTCCAGATGCAGGATGTGGCAGTCGGTGTCCGGACCGGACCCGTCCGAAGGAAAGTCCTGCCCCAAGGGGACGATGCCGTCGGCGGCGACCATGCCCCGCAGTGCGGCGCCGCGCTCCAGTTGACGTCGGCTCATATTGTCAGAATACGCACATGTCCAATGGGGAGGGCTCAGTCGCACAGTGCGATGACGTGCAACTGTGTGGCGATACCCACCAGTTCGGGATGCTGAGCCACTACACGTTCCAGGTCCACCAGTTGTTGACTCACTTGTACATCTCCCTCCCAGGCCTGTCCGGGCAGGAGGTCGGCGAACACACGTACACCCCGCACGCTCCGGGGAACCAGGCCGGCGTCGGTGAGCAGCTCCTGGATCCGATCCCGGGTGAAGCGTCTGGGGACCGGGTCGGCCTGTCCCCACCGGCCGTCGGGGTCGGACAACAGGTGATGGGCCTCGGCGATGTGCCCTGCAAGTGCACGGTGCAGTGCCCCGGCGACGGCGTTGGTGGCCAACAGGCTCACCGCCCCGCCCTTCCGGACGATGCCGACCACGTCGCGCAGCGCGACGGCCGGTTCGTCCACGTACTCCAGGACGTTGTGCACCAACACCAGATCGGTGCTTGCGGGCGCGAACAAGGAGGCCAAGTCACTGGTCTCGCCCTGGACCCCACGTACCGTCACCCCGTGTTCTGCGGCACGGCGCTCCAGGGCGGCCAAGGAATCCGGGCTGGGTTCGACGACCGTGACCCGATGACCGAGTTCGGCGAGCGGGACGGCCACACCACCGGTGCCGCCCCCCGCGTCGACGATCTCCAGGGGCTCTCGATCACCGAGTTGGGCCAGCAGTTCCTTCAACGCCTCCCACACCACCGCGGTACGTGCCGTATTGGCGGCCCGGGTGGGCCCACTCGCCCCGATCGTGCCTGCGTCGGCCTTGTCAGTCACCTGGGGTCCCCTCATCTACCTCGGTGTCCCGCATCAATACCCGGGCACTGCCCGGTTCAGAGCGTGAGTGTCGGCTTGTTCTCCAACAAACGTGACAAGAGCCCACTGATGAAATTGGGCGACTCGTCGGTGGACAGCTCCTTGGCCACACCGACGGCCTCGGCGATCGCCACACCATCGGGAATGTCCTCGGCCCACAGCAGTTCGTACACACCCATGCGCAGGATGTTGCGGTCCACCACCGGCATCCGCTCCAACGTCCAGCCGATGGCGTAGGAGTCCAGGAGCTCGTCGATGCGCTCACGACGCTCGTCGACGGAACGGGCCAGGTTCTCGGTGAACTCGTAGATGGGCGGCTCGGGCTGTGCTCGGCGACGGTCGATGACCTCGTCGACCGAGATGCCACGTACCTCGGCCTCGTAAAGGACCTCGATGGCACGCCGTCGAGCCTTGCGCCGTGATCCACCACTCATCAGTTCACTCGACCGATGTAGTCGCCGGTGCGGGTGTCCACCTTGACGGTCTCACCGGTGGTGACGAACAGGGGCACCTGGATGGTGGCCCCGGTCTGTACCGTGGCGGGCTTGGTCCCACCGGTGGAGCGGTCGCCCTGCACACCCGGGTCGGTCTGGACGATCTCCAACTCGACGGCGGGGGGCATCTCGATGTAGAGCGGATTGCCCTCGTAGGTGGCCACCGTGGCCCGGGTGTTCTCCAACAAGTAGCTCTTGTCGTCACCGACGACAGAGTCCGGGACGGGGATCTGGTCGTAGGTGTTGATGTCCATGAAGATGAACGATTCGCCGTCGTTGTAGAGGTATTCCATCTCGCTGCGGTCGACGTTGGCGAACTCGATCTTGGTGCCCGCGTTGAAGGTCTTGTCGACGATCTTTCCCGTGACGACGTTCTTCAGCTTGGTACGGACGAACGCGCCGCCCTTGCCCGGCTTGACGTGCTGGAACTCGAGGACGTTCCACAAAACACCGTCGAGTCGCAAGGTCGAGCCGTTCTTGATGTCGTTCGTCGTGGCCACTTCGGTCGTCTCTCCCAGGGGTTGTCAAACGTCTGAGAGCCGGGGGATACCGGCCTCTGGTCGGCGCGGCTGTCGCGCACTCACCGTGATGGGGCCTCCGGGACGGAGGCCGCTCTCGTTCCCAGTCTAGGGGCTCTCAAAAGGATCGGGCGCCGCTCGTGATCGCCAGGTGGGCCTCTTCGAGCAGTGTGGGGGTGGGGCCGCTGAGCACTGCGGGTTCGGCGAGTCCGTTCAGGACCACAAAACGCAGGGTCGCGCCCCGGGTCTTTTTGTCCACACTCATCGCCGACAGCAGTCCCGCACGGTCGGCACGGTCGTAGGAGACCGGCAGGCCCACCCCGGCCAGCAGGGAGCGGTGACGTTCCACCAGGTCGGCGTTGATACGCCCGTCCAGGCGGGCGAGTTCGGCCGCAAAGACCATACCGATCGAGACCGCGTATCCGTGCCGGAAGGTGTAGTTCTCCACCCGTTCGATCGCATGCCCCAGGGTATGACCGTAGTTGAGGATTTCCCGGCGCCCGCTCTCCCGCAGGTCACCCGAGACCACTTCGGCCTTGACCCGGATCGCACGCTCGATGAGTTCACGCGTGTGTGTGCCTGCGGGGTGGACCGCACCCTCCGGATCCTTCTCGACCAGGTCGCAGATGACCGGATCGGCGATGAACCCGGCCTTGACGATCTCGGCCAGGCCACCGATGTAGTCGGCCTGGGGAAGGCTCCGCAGGTTCTCCAGATCACAGAGCACCCCGGCCGGGGGGTGGAAGGCACCCACGAGGTTCTTGCCCTCGGGGGTGTTGATCCCGGTCTTTCCGCCGACCGCGGCGTCGACCATGCCGAGCAGTGTGGTGGGTACCAGGATCGCGCGTACTCCGCGCAGCCACGTGGCGGCCACGAAACCGGCCAGGTCGGTGGCGGCACCTCCGCCCACACCCACCACCACGTCGCTGCGGGTGAACCGCTGTCGTCCCAGACGCGACCACAGGTCGACGGCCACATCGGAGGTCTTGGCCGCCTCACCGTCCGGTACGGACATGGAGTGCACCTGGTACCCGGCTTCTCGCAGAGCGCCGACCAAGGGATGAACGATCGTGTCCAGGTTCCCGGAGTGGATGACGGCCACGCGTTCGGCGTCGCCGACCAATCCCGGCAGCTCTGCCAGGGTTCCGGTGCCGACGACGACGTCGTAGCGTGCTGTGGGGTCCCCCACGCCGATACGGGTGACGGTCACTTCTCGGCCTTTCCGGTTCCCGTGCTCTTCAGTGCCGGCACGATCTCGTCGACGATCTCTTCCGGGTGGTAGCCCGTCGTGGACACAGTCACAGAGGCCAGGCCTTCGTAGATGGGCAGACGTTCCTTGAGCAGCTTGCGCAGTTGGGTACGGGGGTTGCCGATCAGAAGGGGGCGGGCCGCGTCCATACCGACCCTCTTGGCCGCCTCACCGAACTCGACGTGGAGATAGACCACATGGTGATCGGCCAGGTCCTTCTGTGTGTCCTCGTGCAGGACGGCGCCTCCACCGACCGCGATCACACCTTCCCACGAACGCAGTCCCTCGGCGACCACCTCGCGTTCCAGGGCACGAAAATGCTCCTCACCGTCCTCGATGAAGATGTCACCGATCGGCTTGCCCGTGCGCTTCTCGATCTCGGTGTCGGTGCACAGCAGATCCACACCGAGCCTTCTGACCAGCGCCTCACCGACGGTCGACTTGCCCGAACCGGGTGCACCGATGATCACCGCGATCGCTTTTGCCACGCTCTGCCTACCTCGGGGTATGCCCCGGCCGCTGCGGGGCGTTGCCTGGGAATGTCCACTTCCTTGTCTAGCAGACCCACGCCCGTGGTCCCGGGCCACGGCGTGAGGGGTCAGCGCACGTCGAGTGTGTCCAGGTAACTCTTGACGTTACGCTCGGTCTCGGTGACCGAGTCACCACCGAACTTCTCGACGACGGCCTCGGCCAACACAAGGGCGACCATGGCTTCGGCCACGACCCCCGCTGCGGGGACCGCGGTGACGTCACTGCGCTGATGATGGGCCTGGGCGGGTTCACCGGTGACGGTGTCGATGGTGTCCAGTGCACGGGGGACCGTGGCGATGGGTTTCATGGCGGCACGCACGCGCAGTGGAGCACCGGTGCTCATTCCACCCTCGACACCGCCGGCACGGTTGGTGCGGCGACGTACACCGTCGGGACCGGGTTCGATCTCGTCGTGTGCGGCCGAACCGCGCCGGGCCGCGGTGCGACACCCGTCACCGACCTCGACACCCTTGATGGCCTGGATGCCCATGAGTGCCCCTGCCAGGCGCGAGTCCAGTCGACGGTCCCAGTGCACGTGGCTGCCCAGCCCGGGTGGCAGCCCGTGGACCAGTACCTCGACGACACCGCCGAGGGTGTCACCGGACTTGCGGGTGTCGTCGATCTCCTCGACCATGCGAGCACTGGTCTCGGGGTCGAAGCAGCGGACCGGGTCGGTGTCCACCGCGGTCAGGTCCTCGGGGCCGGGTTCCGGGAAACCTTCGGGCACGGCGACCGGTCCCATGGACACGACGTGGCTCAGTACCTCCGCGCCCAGGCTCTGACGCAAGAATCTACGGGCGACCTCGCCGACCGCGACCCGGGCCGCGGTCTCACGGGCGCTGGCGCGCTCCAGGATGGGGCGGGACTCCTCGTGTCCGTACTTTTGCATGCCGACCAGGTCGGCGTGGCCGGGACGTGGACGGGTGAGTGGTGCGTTGCGTGCCAGGTTCTCCAGCTCTTCGGCGGGCACGGGGTCGGGCGACATCACCTTCTCCCATTTGGGCCACTCGGTGTTTGCGACCTCGATCGCGACCGGTCCCCCTTGGGTAATGCCGTGGCGAATACCTCCGATGACGGAGACCTGGTCCTGTTCGAACTTCATTCGGGCACCCCGGCCGTACCCGGCGCGACGGCGGAGCAGAGCGGCGGCGATGTCGTCAGAGGTGACGGACACGCCTGCCGGAAGGCCCTCGAGAATCGCGACGAGTGCCGGCCCGTGGGACTCCCCCGCGGTCAGCCAACGCAACATGGCAACGATCTTCCCACGGATCGGGGCCCGATGTGGCCCCCAGGGTCGGGGTCCTGGTCACATTCTGGGAAGCAGGGGTTCTCCGACCAGCACGGTCACGAAGGTGGCTCCGAGCATGAACGGGCCCAGGGGGAAGGGTTGTCTTCGGGAGATTCGGCGCAGCGCCAACAGCACCAGACCAACCAGGGAAAAGGTGCTGAACGCCCAGAACGAGGCGGTCAAGGCCCCGGGGACGCCGGCCGACCAGGCCGTGTACAAGCCGGTGAGGCCGGAGAGTTTGACGTCACCAAAACCCATCCCCTTGGGGTGGAGACGCCACAGCAACCAGTACAGCACCGCGATCAG
>DXDP01000280.1 GCA_019115445.1 Candidatus Nocardiopsis merdipullorum | reverse complement strand
ACGGCATGCGCTCGTAGGCGGGCAGGGTGAGGAAGTCCACGTAGTCGCGGTCGAGCGCGACCTCGATGAACAGCTCCTTGGCCTGCTTGAACAGACCTTCGTCGAAGGCCTGGCCCAGGCTCGTGCGAATGGTGGTGAGCTCCTCGTCGATGATCTGCTTGACGAGTTCGGGGGTGACCTTCGGGCCGTCGTCGAGGGTCACGTCGTTGTGCAGCCACTGCCAGATCTGGGAGCGGGAGATCTCGGCGGTCGCGGCGTCCTCCATGAGGTTGTGGATCGCCACGGCGCCGTTACCGCCCATCCAGGTCGCCAGGTATTGCAGGGCGACGTTGATGTTGCCGCGCAGGCCTGCCTGGGTGATCCCGCCGGGGGTCTGGTCCACGGCGAGCAGGTCCGCCGCCGAGACGTCGACGTCGGTGCGCTGCTTGTCGATCTGGTTGGGCTTGTCCCCCAGCACGCCGTCGAAGATCTCGCGGCAGATCGGGACCAGGTCGGGGTGGGCGACCCAGGAGCCGTCGAAACCGTCACCGGACTCGCGAGACTTGTCGTCGCGAACCTTGGCGAAGGCGTTCTTGTTGACCTCTTCGTCCCTGCGGGAGGGGATGAAGGCCGCCATGCCGCCGATGGCATGGGCGCCACGCTTGTGGCAGGTCTTGACGAGCAGTTCGGTGTAGGCACGCATCATCGGGGCGGTCATGGTGACGGCGTTGCGCTCGGGCAGCAGGAACTCGCGCCCACGGGTGCGGTGCACCTTGATGATGCTGAACAGGTAGTCCCAGCGACCGGCGTTGAGACCCGCGGAGTGCTCACGCAGCTCGTAGAGGATCTCGTCCATCTCGAAGGCTGCCGGGATGGTCTCGATCAGGCAGGTTGCGCGGATGGTGCCGCGGGGGATCCCCAGGCGCTCCTGGGCCAGGACGAAGATGTCGTTCCACAAACGAGCCTCGAGGTGGCTCTCCATCTTCGGCAGGTAGAAGTAGGGGCCCTTGCCCTTGTCGAGCAGGCGCTGGGCGCAGTGGAAGAAGTAGAGCGCGAAGTCGACGATGCCGCCGCTGGTGCGCTGCCCGTCGACGAGGATGTGCTTTTCGTCCAGGTGCCAGCCGCGGGGGCGCACCACGATGGTGGCCAACTCCGAGTCGTCCTTCAGGGCGTAGGTCTTGCCCTGCGGGGACGTGAAGTCGATGGCGCGGTCCAGGGCATCACGCAGGTTGAGATGCCCCTCGACCATGTTCTCCCACAGCGGGGTGTTGGCGTCCTCGAGGTCGGCCAGCCACACCTTCGCACCGGAGTTGAGCGCGTTGATGGTCATCTTGCGGTCGGTGGGGCCGGTGATCTCGACGCGGCGGTCGGTGATGCCCGGAGCGGGTGGGGCGACCTTCCAACTATTGTCCTCACGGATGTGCTTGGTCTCCGGGAGGAAGTCGAGGTTCTCGCCGGCCGAGATCCGGTCCTGGCGATCCTTGCGGGCCTGCAGCAGCTCTTGGCGACGGGACTCGAACTTACGGTGCAGCTCGGCAACGAACGCGAGGGCGTCCTCGGTGAGGATCTCGTCGTATCGGTCGTTGATGGGGCCGGTGATTTCGACCCCGTTCGTGGCACCCATGAAAAACCTTCCGCAATACGAAGCTAACTTTTGTTATGTGGAAACACGGTATCGAGGTCGGCCTCGGGTGGTCAACGTCGCCCGCATCTCACCTGGCCGGGGGTTTCCCTGTGGAGAAGAACTTGAAAATTTCTCATCGGGGTAACGAAAATTATCGGGAGAACGGCCCGAGGTGTCCTTCCCGCGCCCAACCCGAGAGTGTGGTCTGCGTCATACTGTCCGTGTTAATTCGGGTGCCGGAACGAGGAAGAGATGCCACCATCGACATGACCCCACCGGCCCGGCACCCGGCAAGGAAGAAACCCGGTGGTGGACACGTTGAACCAACTGGAGGGATATGAATACTTCTGACATCCGCGGAGGCGACCGTCCCCAGAACCGGGAAGAGGAAGCTCTCCGCGAGGCGATCATCGTCGGGGGCAAGGACAACGTGACCGACGCGCCGACCACAGCCACCGACGGCGACCGCCACGACGATCCGATCAGCGCACCGGACCGGGGTGAGATGGAACTCGCCGAACGTCACGCACTACGCCGTGTCCGAGGGCTGTCCACCGAACTCACCGATGTCACCGAGGTCGAGAACCGGGCCCTGCGCCTGGAACGTGTCGTCCTCATCGGCGTGTGGAACCGTGGCACACAAGAAGAGGCCGACAACTCGCTCACCGAGCTCGCAGCCCTGTCCGAAACCGCAGGCGCTCTGGTCCTGGAAGGACTCACCCAGCGCCGCACCAAACCGGACCCGGCCACCTACATCGGTAAGGGCAAGGCCGCCGAACTCCGCGACATTGTCGCCGCAACCGGTGCCGACACCGTCATCTGCGACGGGGAACTCACCCCGGGCCAGCTGATCCAGCTGGAGAACGTGGTGGATGTCAAGGTCATCGACCGCACCGCCCTCATCCTGGACATCTTCGCCCAGCACGCCCGAAGCAGCGAGGGCAAGACCCAGGTCGAACTCGCCCAACTCAACTACCTGCTTCCAAGACTGCGCGGCTGGGGTCACACGCTGTCCCGGCAGGCCGGAGGCGGAGGTGACGGTGGCGTGGGTCTGCGTGGTCCCGGTGAGACCAAGATCGAGACCGACCGCCGCCGTATCAACGACAAGATCGCCAAGCTGCGCCGTCAGCTCAGGGGCATGCGTACCGCGCGCGACGTCAAACGCGATGTCCGCCGTGCTCGCCAGGTGCCCTCGGTGGCCATCGCCGGGTACACCAACGCGGGCAAGTCCAGCATGCTCAACCGACTCACCGGGGCCGGTGTCCTGGTGGAGGACGCCCTGTTCGCCACCCTGGACCCGACAGTCCGCCAGGCACGCACCCCCGATGGTCGAGCATTCACGCTCAGTGACACCGTCGGGTTCGTCCGGCACCTGCCGCACCAGCTGGTGGAGGCGTTCCGATCCACGCTGGAGGAGGTCACCGACGCCGACCTGATCCTGCACGTGGTCGACGGTTCACACCCCGACCCCGAGGAACAGATCCGTGCCGTGCACGAGGTGTTGGCCGACATCGACGCCACCGACGTGCCCGAACTCGTCGTGATCAACAAGGTCGACGCCGCCGACCCGGACACGCTCAAGGTCTTGCGCAGCAATCACCCCGATGTCGTGGAAGTGTCGGCCCGTACCGGCGAGGGCATCCCAGCACTGATCGAGCGACTGGCCCAGTGCCTGCCCGAACTCGCCCACGAGGTGCGGGCCCTGGTGCCGTACTCACGCGGTGACCTGCTCTCCAAGGCCTACGAGGAAGGCCGGGTGCTCAGCGAGGAACACACCGGCGAAGGAACCACCATCCACGCCTTCGTACCGAAGGCGCTCGCCGCGAAACTGGAGAATTACGTCCCCAGCACAGTCTGATCCTGTGACAGAACGGACCCGGGAGATCTACGCCCGGGTCCGAGCTGTGCGTCCCGGGGGAAGACCACCTACGACAAGAAGATCCACACCCTCCATGCCCGTGTTCCGGTCCTGACCGGCCGCGGGGTTCCGGCCCCGGCCCGGTCGACCCGGTCCGGTGAGGCGCCGACCACGAAGGCGCGTTTGTCCGGGCCATGGGGCTGAACACCTCACGTGTCCGGCAGAACGGCCGAACCGTTCGGTGAACGGACCGGCCCCCGAGGGGGCTCTTCACCCGCCGATGCCTTGCGGTCAACGACGTGTGGTGCCCGCACCACGGGCACGAGCGATCTCGATCACCGCACGTTCCAGGGCATACTCCGGGTCGAGCCCGGCACCCTTGATGAGCGCATCGGTCTCGGCCACCACGGCCATGGCCCGGGTGAGACCCGCCGCACTCCATCCCCGTGCCTGTTGGCGCAGTGACCGCATCTTCCACGGCGGGACCTTCGCCTGCTTGGCCAACTCGGCATCACTGACCCCCCGTGGTGGCTGAGCGGCCACCGCCACGCCGCGTACCGCACCGGCCAGCGCGCTGTTGATGAGTACCGGGGCGGTCCCCACCGACAAGGACCAACGCAACTGTTCCAAGGCCTCGGGCAGTCGTCCCTCCACGGCACGGTCGGCGACGGTGAACCCGGAGGCCTCGGCCTTGCCGGAGTGGTACCGGGCCACCGTCTCGACGTCCACGCGCCCCTGCGTGTCCGCAACCAGCTGTGTGCAGGCCGCCGCGATCTCCCGTAGGTCGCTGCCGACCGCATCCACCAGAGCCCGGGCGGCATCGGTGGTGACCTGACGCCCGGCAGCGGAGAACTCGTCCCTGACGAAGGAGACCCGCTCGGCCGGTTTGGTGGGCCCCTTGCAGTTCACCCGGTGGGCGCCCGCTTCGAGGGCGGTCTGCAGCAACGCCTTGCCCTTGGCGCCACCGGCGTGCGTGAGCACCATGGTCACATCGTCGGCCGGTGCTCGTAGATAATCGGTCACCGTCGCGGCCAGGTCCTTGGTCAGATCCTGGGAGGAACGCAGCACCACGATCCGTCGGTCGCCGAACAGTGAGGGGGAAGTGACCTCCACAAGGGTGGACAGACCCACCTGGGAAGGCATCAGGTCATGGACGTCCGCGTCCGGCTCGGCCGCACGGGCCTGGGCGACCACGGCCGCGACGGCCCGGTCCACAAGAAGCTCCTCGTCACCGACGACGACCGTGATCAAGGCGGGTTCAGGCATACCACGAGCATGCCACGCCCTGCGGACATGCGTGGCCGGGGCAGGGCAACATCCGGAACCGAGCTCAGCCGCCGGGCCTGTCGAAGGCGGGGCCGCGAACCACACCGTGCGGAGGACCGGAACCACCACCGGGCAGAACCGCCACGGCCCCGTCACGGTCGGTGCGCAGGTTCACCGCACCCACGCGTTCCAGAGTGTTCCACGTCGACGGGGCGGGATGCCCGTAGGAGTTGTCCTCGCCCGCCGAGGTGACCGTCACGTGCGGCTCGGTGGTGGCCAAGAACCCCGGTTCCTGGGTGGCCGCCCCATGGTGAGGGGTGGTCAGCACACCCACCGACAACAGGTCCGCGTCGGGTGACCGCAACAGGCGTTGCTGCGCGTCCTCCTCGATGTCGCCGGTCAACAGTACCGACAGTGGGCCGTCGGCCCTGACCACCAGGGAGCCGTCGTTGACCGAACCGGTGAATCCTGCTTCCGGCCACAGCACGCGCAGATACCACGGGCCCACCCGCAACTCCTGTCCCACCACACCGATCATCATCTCGATGCCCGCCTCGGCCAGGAGCCGACCGGCCGCTGAATCGGCCATCCCTTCCGGGCCCATCACAGTCCCCACCGTCCGGTGTCGAAGTACCCCTGGCACTCCGTCGACGTGATCGGCGTGATCATGGCTCAACAACAGCAGTGGAACCTCCCGCACCCCCAGATCATGCAGGCACTCGTCGATAGCTTTCGGGTGCTCACCGGTGTCGAAGACCACCGCTGAACCGGCATTCACCGCCAACACGAACGCATCCCCTTGACCCACGTCGCAGGCGACCAGGGCCCAGTGCCGAGGGGGCCACTCACCCGGTAGGCAACGTAACGCCAGAGCCAGTACCAGGACCGTCACCACCACGGCCGCCAGTACTCGCCGAAAGAACCCCCGGGACAACACGAACAAGGCCAACAGCGCGGCCAGTGCCAGGGCTCCGGTGACGTCCGGGCGCCAGGGAAGCGCCCCGTACGGGACCCGTGCGCCGTACTCGGCCACGGTGACGATCCAGGACACCCCCACCCCGGGTACGTGGGCCAACCCCGCGACCATCGCCGCCCAGGCTTCGGAGAGCACGGACGAACCCGCCACGACGGGGAGGGCGCCCAACGCGGCCAGGGCGGCCACAAGAGAGCCCACGACCGTCACCACGGCCACGACCGGGGCAGCCAGTACGTTGGCCGGAACCGCCACCCACGACACCTCGCCCGAGAGCAACACCAGCACCGGGGACACCGCGAGTTGCGCAGCAACGGCCACCGCCAGGGCCTCCGCCGCCGGCTGCGGGATCCGTGCCGACCACATCCGGGTCCATGGAGGGACCAAGAGGACGATGCCTGCTGTGGCCAGAACGGACAGAGCGAACCCGTAGGAGGCCGCCAGCTCCGGGGCCACGAACAACACACCCACCACTGTCGCACTCAGTGCGCCCAGCGCCGCGTGTGTACGGCCGGTCGCCAATGCGAGCAGACCCAGTGACCCCATGAAAGCCGCACGGACCACACTCGGTTCCGGGCGACACACGAGCACGAACACCCAGATCATCAGGGAGCCCCCGACCACCGAGCACCACGGCGGTGCGCGCAGCAGCCGCGCCACACCCAGAACGAACCCGGTGAGCACCGCCAAATTCGCCCCACTGACCGTGAGCAAATGGGTCATCCCGGTCGCCCGAAAGTCCTCTGCCGTCTCGCTGCTCAGCCCGGAAACATCACCGACGACGAGCGCCGGCAGCAGCCCCCGCTCGGGTTGTGGGAGGACCTGTACGGCCTCACGCAGCCGTGTGCGCACCCCACCCGCGAAGGACTGAAGGGCCGAGGGGTCCTCCACCCGGGCGGGTGGACCACGAACCAACACCAGCGCCGCGGTGAGCGGGGATTCCTCGGCGGGCAGGAACACACCGCGGGCCCGGACCCGCTGCCCCGGGAGCAGCTCGTCCCACCCCTCCCCGGAGACGAGCAACACCACCGGCGCCCGGGACGGCCCGTCCCGTCCTTGCACCCCCGTGGTGCGTGCGGTGATCACCCACTCCGCCCGCCCCGGGCGAGGCATCCCCGCGCGGGCCCGTGGATCGGTGCGCACCACGGCGGTGAACTCCGTCTCACGTGCAACCTCGGTGGCCTCGGCGGCGGCACTGCGCTCGATCCGATGCACGTGGATCCCGGTCACCGCGGCCACCGTGCCCGTGGCCCCCAGGGTTGCCGCCAGGCACAGGGCTGCCGCTTCCCAAGGGGCCCGCGCGGCGACGAACACCACCACCGCCGCCGTGCCGGTGACCACCGCACCCACCCAGGAGATCCAGGGAGGAAGCACCGGACACACCAGTGCGGTCAGCCAGGAGGCCACCGCAGGGGCCAATAAACGTAGGTCCGAGAGCCGAGTCGTTCCGGGGGCGTCCATACCCAGCCAGGTGGTCAACGCAGCGGTTCCTTCCTCCCGGAACGGCCCGAGGGGTCATACCGACAAAGCCCCGATGCGAGTATCGAAAGGGGTGGTGCGCCACTCCCGGACGAAGCCGGACAGGTAGGGGGCCGGGTGCTCAAAGAGTGACGAGAGGTTCGAGCTCCTCGAAAGTGCTGGGGCCGATACCTTTGACGTCGAGCAGGTCCTCGACACTGGTGAACGAGCCGCCCAGTGCTTCTCGGTGGGCGAGGATCGCCGTGGCCTTCTTCTCCCCGATCCCGGGAAGGGTCTCCAACTCCGCCTGATCCGCCTGGTTGAGACTGACGGTCGATTCCTCACCGGACGGTCCGGGCCCGCCCTCGGGTTGGGGGAGTCCCACCAGGATCTGTTCACCGTCCACCAAAGGTCTGGCCAGGTTCAACAGATCGAGGTCGGCTTCGGGGAGTGCTCCACCGGCCGCTTCGACCGCGTCGGAGACACGTGAACCCGGCGGCAGGGTGTACAGCCCCGCTTCCTCGACCTCACCACCGACGTGAACGACGAGGTCTTCCTCCGGATCGGCTTTTGCGGACTCGACCTCCGGGGCGTCGTTCTCAGCGCCCCCGGCACCCGAGGGCTCCTCCGAGTCGTCGGCGGGCGCGGACTGTGGAACCATCTCCGGGGCCCGGACC
>DXDP01000279.1 GCA_019115445.1 Candidatus Nocardiopsis merdipullorum | reverse complement strand
GTGGTGGCCTCGTAGGCACCACGCTCGTAGTCGACGCCCACGAAGTCGGCTTCCAGTCCGGGTACGTCACGGTTGAGAAGGACCAGTGGGATCCCCGAGGAGCGGAACCGCTTCCAGTGTTCGGTCTCGTTCTGCACGGGCACCACGAGTGCCCCGTCCACGCCCCAGCGCAACAGCGATTCGGCCGCGGACCGATCACTTTCGGCGTTTTCCTCTGTGACCAGCAGCATCAGCGAGTACCCGCGTGTGCGGCCCCGCTGCTCGACGGCGCTGATCAGTCGTGCGTAGAAGGGGTTGGAGGGGTTGGTGATGACCATGCCGATGGTCATGGGTGACCCGAGAACGAGTGATCTGGCAAGCGAGTTGGGGACGTAGCCGAGCCGTTCCGCTTCGGCCCTGATCCGTTCGCGTGTCTTTTCACTGACGCTGTCCTTGCCGTTCAGCGCCCGAGAGACGGTGTTGACCGACATTCCCAGGGATCGGGCGATGTCCTTCAGTGTCGTTCTGTGTGTCTCACCCATGGGGATCTCCTCCAATGGTCACCGTTTTCCGTTCCTGATCAGGAAGACAGTGCCACACTTCGAAGATCGGGCTGGTTGCTGGGCGCAGGGACAAAACCGCTGACGTCGTCCCGCAGTCCGTAGGTGCTGATCAGTTCTGCCGGGAAGAGGCCCACGGCGTCGTCCCACAGGATCTGGCACGCCTTGGCATAGAGCTCCTCTCGACGGTCCTGGTCGGAGGACCGGTTGGCCTCGCCCAAGATTTCGTCGAGTTCTTCGTTGGCGTATCCGAGCCGGTTGGCCTCGCTGGTGTAGAGCCGCCCCAGTGCGAAATCGGCATCGCCCGTGGTGACCGTGTTGACCTGCATTTCCATGTCCCATTCGAGGTCGTTGAGGCGCTGGATCCATTCGGCTTTTTCGATGCTCTGCGGTTCGACGACCACACCGATCTCGGCCCAGTCGGAGATCAGCGATTGGGCCAGTTCCCTGGCCAGCGGCCCGGTCGCGTCGAACCACATCATCGAGGTGGTGAAGCCGTCGGGGTATCCGGCCTCGGCCAGCTCTTGCCGGGCCCGTTCCGGGTCGTATTCGTACGGTTCCTGCGCGGCGTGGCCGAAGACGGCCGAGGGCACGGGTGCGGTCATCACGGCCGCGCCGTCACCGAAGAGGTTCTCCACGATCCCGTCCACGTCGACGGCCCGTCGCAACGCGCGTCGGACCCGGGGGTCGGTGAACGGCTCCCTGCCGCAGTTGAACCAGGCGAAGTAGTAGACGTAGCTCGGCACCGTTTCCAGGGTGATGCCGTCCACGCCCTGGAGTTCGGGCAGCTGGTCGGGTGGGACCGGCCACATGGCGTGCAGGTCACCGGTGCGCAGCGAAGTGACCTGGCTGGAGATCTCGGGGACGTACGGCAGGACCACCCCGTCGATGGAGGACCTTTCTCCCCAGTACTCGGAGGTGGGTGTCAGGCTCAGCTCCGAGGCGGGGGTGAAGGACTCCACTTGGAAGGGGCCACTGCCGACCGGAGCCTGGAAGAAACCTTCTTCCTCCATTCGGTCCGCCGGCAGGACGTACATCACGGTGAGGCTGGTCAGCATGGTGCCCAGAGGTTCTTCGGTGATGACGGTCAGCGTGTGGTCGTCGTTCTCCTCGAAGTCGACGACCGACTGCCACAGGGCCGACTGTGCGGTCCCGGCGTCCCTGACGCGTTCGATGGAGGTTCGCACGTCGCGGGCGGTGAGCGGGGTTCCGTCGTGGAAGCGGACGTCGTCGCGAAGGTGGAAGATCCAGGTGGTCTCGTCGGGTTGTTCCCACGACTCGGCGACGTTGGGTTGGATCTCCTCACCGTCGCTGAGGACGAGCGTGTCGTAGATCAGTCGACAGGCCAGCAGTGTGGCTTCGTCGACGGAGGCGGGCCCGTGCGGGTCCAGGTCGTTGATCGGCTGTGAGAAGGCGGCTTCCAGGACCCTTCGGGCCTCGGCGGAGCCACCGCCCACGCCGCAACCGGCCAAATGGGCCCCGGCGATGCCAACACCACTGATGGTGAGGAATCTTCTCCTGGTGGGGCCGTGTGTCTGTGCCATCGGACCTTCCTTTTCGGAGGATGCAGGAGGCGGCCATGGGACGGGCGACGTGGGCAGGGCCGACTCAGCTCTTGCAGATGAGGTAGATCATCACCTTGGTCGTCTCCTGGTCGCCCTCGACGGTGCCTTTGAGACGGAGCCACTGACCGAACTCGGAGACCGGCCAGGAGACCAGCTCTTCACCGGCCTCGAGGGTGCGGGGCTCGTTCTCCCAGTCGCACCAGGTGAGCCCGTCGGGAGAGATCTGGGTTCTTACGGTGATCCTGGTTCTGGGGCTCGTGGCCTCGAGGAAGCGGATGAACCAGCGTGCTTCCCCGGCCCAACCCACCTCGTAGGGCTCGGTGGTGAACTCACCGCTCAGGACGGTGTAGCGCTCCAGGACCGCGGCGTGGGACTGTCGCATGTGGGGCCTACCAATCAACCGAGATCAGCACGGAGTCCAGGTACAGGAAGTTCCGGACGTTGGTGTGGGTCCGTGCGCTGACATAGAAGTTCAGGAGGTTCTCCAGGACCTCGTACTTCTCCGTGTACGGGGGGACGGGAACGTCACTGATGTCGAACACCTGGTCGTTGACCTGCAGTTCCACGTTGCGACGCAGACGCGTGTCGATCTGCCAGCGCAGGTAGTGCCAGTTGACCTTGGTCGGCACCTCGTTGTAGCAGAGCTCCTGCGACTCCCCGAACTGGCGCCAGTCCTCCGGGTTCGGCGCGGTGAAGTCGGCCGTACGGGGAAGGTCGGCCTTGCCTTCGAGGTGTTCTCGCGGAGTCGGTTCCGGCACCACCGGATACATCCACCGCCGGGTGAACCGGTTCTCCAGGTCGGTGTTTTGATAACGCACCACGGTGTGGTAACGGTGTCCACCGTCACCGCAGATGTCCGTGGCCACGGTGAAGGCGCCGAACTGCTGTTCGGAGGGGTGGATGTTGCCGTCCCACTCCCCTGCGCCCGCCTGT
>DXDP01000278.1 GCA_019115445.1 Candidatus Nocardiopsis merdipullorum | reverse complement strand
GTTCCAGTGCCGGTGGGCGCGTTCTTCGGGCCGTCTCCCCTTGCGATTGATTCTGGTCCGTGACCCTCGCCGTCAGCTCCTCATCGACCCGATCTGCCCCACCTGTGACCACCCCTCCTGCCGTAGGCGGCGCGCCGAACGTCTGCCCCGGCTGGGTGGCCACCGTGCCGAATACGCCTTCGAACACGCCCAAGCCGCTCAGATCCAGGCCCGGTATGGGCACCTGCTCATCTGGTGGGGTGAGGCCACTCAATCTTTCTGGGTCACCGGCCCCGTCGGTCTGGAGGAGGCCCATGACCTTGAGACGCTGCTGAGGAGTTTCCCTTCTGCGGTTTCGGCTTCGCCGAGTAGCCGGCGGATCTGCCGGAGGGGAGAGGACCCGGACACGGTCGTGTGCAAAGACCCAGTGGAAATTCCTTGGTGGGAGCGACCGAGCAGGGCCCCGATCCGATCTCGGGAGAACGAGTGCACCAGATCCGGCAACCGGAAGAGGTGGATGTGCCTTCCCGGGGACTTCCGGGTGGTGTCGGCCGGTATGGGACGACCGGACAAGAGGCCGTAGTGCACGAGTGAACCCCCGGGCCGGAGAACACCCAACAGTGCTGCTGCGTGCTCACCACCGACACAGTCGAAGGCCACGTCGACGCCGGAACGTCCCGAGAGCCGTCGGACCTCGCCTGGCCGGCCGGCGTCGGTGGTGGGTACCACCGCGGACCATTCGGAGAGGTTTCGGACCCGTCGCCCGGTCACCCCACTGGTCGGTCCGATGACGTCGATGCCCCGGGCGCTCAGCAGGGCACGCAGATGTCCCCCGATCGCCGAGGTGGCTCCGTTGACCACCGCGACGCGGATCCCGGGGCGGGCGTGCTCGTCGACCATGAGCAAGGCCGAGAGCGGGTTGGTGTAGACGAAGCAGGCCTCCTCCGTGGTGAGGGTTTCCGGTACTTCGAAGCACCAGCGTGCGGAGGTGACCTTGTACTCCTGCCAGTTCTCGGCCGATCCCAGGGTCAGCACCCGTCGTCCCAGAAGACGCGAAGGGGCTCCTGGGTCCGTCTCCACCACTTCGCCGATGCCCTCGAAACCCGGTACGAAGGGGTAGCGGGTACGCGAGGCGTGGGCACCCGAGATCGTGACGAGGTCGGAGGGGTTGACGGTCGAGGCCTGCATACGCAGACGTACCGCATCGTCCCCGGTCAACGGTTCGGGTTCGACCCGTGCCACGTCCACCACGGACGAGGCAGGACCGGACCTGTGTGCCAACGCCGCCGGCACCTTCGCTCCTTCCTCCGCACCAGAACCCAACTGGGCGTCCACGTGCTCCGAGGGGTCGGTCAAGACACCTGGTCCATGCCCGTGAAGAGGGACGAGACTCCAAGCCCACCTGCTGTGGCCGTCATGGCCACAGCCGTACCATGGGCCCCGCCGATCTGCTGTCGTGCCAATCGAGCATGAACGCGCGTGACCAGAATTGCCCCGCCGGCACCGTAGGGGTGGCCCAGCGCGATCGCCCTTTTGCCTTCGTGGCCACAGCCATATGGAGTCTTCGCCGAGAGTGGGCAACCCGATGACGGTGGACACGGAAGGCATGGGGCGACCGTCCCCCGATCCTGGGAGAAAACCCCCAGGGCGGGAAAGACGTGTTGCAGCAGTGGGGTAGTGGTCCGATCAGCCGAAGACGACGTAACCGAGAACGACCCCCACCACCAGGGCTGCAACAACCGCCAACATCGGCCACAGGTGTTTCAACTCGCCGGAGGAGGCCCCCCGGTCCACCGGTTCGGGTTCGGCGTCGATGGTTCGTCCGGTCGGAGGTGCCTGTGGTGCGGGTTCGGTGGTGTCGTTCTCCTCGTTTCCCTCACCCGCCTCGTTGGACAGGGGTCCACTGCCGGCCATGTGTGCCCCACCGGCCATGTGTGCTCCCCCGGCCATGTGGCCGCCACCCGACATGTGCTCACCGCCGGCCATGTGCGAGTCGGGCTTTGGGTGGTCGCCGACCTGGCCCGTGCCCGCTCCGGTCTTCTCGTCCGTCATGTCGTGCGCCTTCCGTGGATTCGGGGGTGTTGGATGTGTTCCCCTCCCCACGAAATGCCCCAGTGGACGTTCCAAAACATTCTTGACCATTTCGCCCGATTGGGTGAGTACTGCCGGTGTCCGAACAGGACCACACGGCCGAGTACTCACCGTGTGTCGTCGTGACCGGGATCGTTCTCGTCCTTGTCGGTCGTTTCCTGCTGCTCATGGTCGGATCGCCGCGGTGCCCCGCCCGATTCCACGTCCCTCGGAAGCGGTTCGCCGGGGGAGTGTGGGTCCCAGGGGGCGGCGTACCGCCGTGGCGGCTCGCGGTCGGGGTTTTCCTGCTCGGTCCAGTACTCCTCCGAACGCACGGCCTTGCCCGCCTGGATGCGTGAGTAACGCAGGATCCCCAGAGCGAGGAAGATCGCCACGATCGGTATGGCCACGAAGATCAACGGTGCCAGTGCCGGCCAGTCCATGAGTCCCCCAAGGTGTGGCCGAGTGTGGTTTTCCGTGCCCTCGGTCTACCCGCTCCCGAAGTATCCGGCACATGCTGTGTCCACACGCAGCACAACAACACCGGGCTGCTCGTGTTTGATTTTGTTGAGGACAAAAATGTCCTTTCCCAACTGCGAAAACAGGCTTTTGGTGAGGATTTTCCTTGAGAGTTGATTGTTGGAGATTGGGGTGAAGTGTTGACACTTCGTAGGGGTTGTGTCGATGATGTGCCTGTTTTCCGGGTGGCATCGTCCCCACAGACAAGGAGCCCCGTGTCTCGTCACACCTTTGACCGAGCCCAGGAGACCGAGCATCCGGACCTGTCCGGCTTCCGTCCTTCCTCAGGGACCCGCGACGCCAGGGCCCACTTCGGCTCCGACGCCCCCGAACTCTCCCTCGACGGCTCCTGGAGCTTTTTCCTGCACAGCCGGGCCGACGCCCCGACCGAAGGGTTCGAACAACCCGGCTTCGACGCCACGGGGTGGGACCTGCTCCCGGTGCCCTCGCACTGGCAATTCCACGGGTACGGGGCGCCCGCATACACCAACTCCGCGTACCCGTTCCCGGTCGATCCGCCGCACGTACCCGACGAAAACCCCACCGGAGACCACCGGCGTGAATTCACCCTGCCCGAAGACTGGCCGGAAGGGGCGACGGTCCTTCGGTTCGAAGGCGTGGACTCCTTTTTCCGGGTCTGGCTCAACGGCACCGAACTGGGCTTTTCCACCGGCAGTCGACTGCCGAGCGAGTTCGACGTCGGACCGCTTCTGCGTCCCGGAACCAACACCCTGGCCGTACGCGTCCACCAGTGGTCGGCGGCCAGTTACCTGGAGGACCAGGACATGTGGTGGCTGTCCGGGATCTTCCGCGGGGTGCGCCTCCTTGCCCGCCCCGGTGGGGGCATCGACGACTTCACGGTCCACGCCGACTACGACCACACCGGTGGTACCGGGACGTTGAGGGTCGACACCACTGCCCCCGCCCGGATCAGTGTCCCCGAACTCGGACTCACCGACGTCCAGGTCAACACCGCACACGAGGTGGGAACGGTCGACCCCTGGTCGGCCGAGACACCCCGCCTCTACGAGGGAACCCTGACCACCGACACCGAGACGGTCCCGCTACGGATCGGTTTTCGTACGGTGAGCACCGAAGGCGGTGTGTTCCGGGTCAACGGGCGCCGCGTACTGCTGCGCGGGGTCAACCGCCACGAATGGCACCCCGAACACGGTCGGGCGATCCCCCAAGAAGTGATGCGTCGTGACATCGAACTCATGAAGCAGCACAACATCAACGCCGTACGCACCAGCCACTACCCGCCTCACCCCGACTTTCTCGACCTGTGCGACGAGCTCGGCCTGTGGGTGATCGACGAGTGCGACCTGGAAACCCACGGTTTCGGTGACGTGGAGTGGCGGAACAACCCGTCCGACGACCCGCGCTGGCGCGCAGCCTACCTCGACCGGATACAGCGGACCGTGGAGCGGGACAAGAACCACCCCAGCATCGTCATGTGGTCCCTGGGCAACGAGTCCGGTACCGGGGAGAACCTGCGTGAGATGGCCGCATGGACACGCGAACGTGACCCGAGCAGACCCGTCCACTACGAGGGTGACTACGAGGGTGCCTACACCGACGTGTACTCGCGCATGTACGTGCCCGTCAGCGAGGTGGAGGCGATCGGCCGGGGCGAGGAACCGCCGGTCGGGGAGTTCGAGCGCGCCCTCGGCCGTGCCGTGCCACCCGAGCGTGACCCGGAACGGGAGGCCGAACTCGATGCCCGCCGCCGGAGTCTGCCGTTCTTGCACTGTGAGTACGCACACGCCATGGGTACCGGGCCCGGCGGGCTCACCGAATACCAGGACGCCTTCGAGGCCCACCCCCGCAACGCCGGTGGTTTCGTGTGGGAATGGATCGACCACGGCATCGCCCGCCGCACCTCGGACGGTGCCACTTGGTACGCATACGGTGGTGACTTCGGAGAACCCCTGCACGACGGCAACTTCGTCGCCGACGGCCTGTTGCTGCCCGATCGCACACCCAGTCCGGGCCTGACCGAACTCAAGAAGGTCGTGGAACCGCTCAGGATCTCCTTCGACCCCGAGGTGAGCACCGCCACCGTCACCAACCGGTGGGACTTTGCAGACACGTCGGGCATCACCTGCCACTGGCGGGTCGAGGAGGAAGGCAGTGCTCTGGCCGAGGGCACGCTCGAACTGCCCGTGATCGCTGCGGGAGACAGCGCCAAGATCGACCTGCCCGAGTTCCCCGCGGCCTCTGCGGAAAGGTGGATGACCATCTCCGCGGTCCTGGACGGTGATCGGCCCTGGGCCCCGTCGGGACACGAGATCGCCTGGGCACAGGCTCAGCTGCACACATCCGAAGATCTCGAGGCGGGAGAGCGGGGCACCGCCCCGTCCGTGCCGTCGACCGCCGCTTCCACCGATGGGCGGCTCACCCTGGGCCCGGGTGAGTTCGACGTCCATACCGGTGCGCTGCTGTCCCTGGGCGGCCTGGACCTTTCCAGCCCGACCCTGGACCTGTGGCGTGCCCCCACCGACAACGACAACGGCAGGCACGGCGTTTCCCTGGAAACGCCGTGGCGTGCGGCCGGGTTGCATCGCCTCACCGAGCGCAGGGTCGGGGTGGAACACGATCCGAGGGCCCACACACTCACGGTGCGTACCCGGGTGGCCCCCGCGGGCACCGACCTGGGGATGCACACCGTCTACCGGTGGTCGGCCGAAGCGGGTGGGTTGGGCCTGGAGGTGTCCGTGGAGCCGGAGGGCCCCTGGACGTTCCCGCTACCCCGCCTGGGCGTACACCTGGAGTTGCCCGCAGGGGTCGAACGCGTGGAATGGTTCGGTCGCGGACCCGGGGAGGCCTACCGAGACGTGGGCCGCGCAGCCCGGGTGGGTCGCTTCGACCGAACGATCGATGCGCTCCAAACGCGCTATGTGTACCCGCAGGAGAACGGAAACCGCATGGACACGCGCTGGGCACGCTTCACCACCGCCGACGGCGCGGGCCTGAGGGTCGAAGGTGACCCGGTGTTCGACTTCTCCGCAAGACGGTGGAGCACCACCGAACTGGCCGAGGCCGAGCACGATCACGAACTCGTCCCCGGGGACCGGGTCCACCTGCACCTGGATCTGGCCCACCACGGCATCGGCACCGCCGCGTGCGGGCCGGGCGTGCTGCCCCAGCACACCTTGCACGCCGAACCCCGCACCTTCAGGCTGCGGTTGTCCCCGGTGAACTGACCTTCACCGGTAGGTACGGCAGGGGCCCCGTCGAGACACACCCTCCCGACGGGGTCAGAGGCGGTAGGCCTTCACCAGGGCCCGCAGTACCGATGAGCAGCCCGCGTCCACGGTGAGCGCGGCGAGGTCGTCGCACCTGGTCGCGCCCCGGTTGAGGATGACCACGGGCTTACCCTGTGCGGCCGCGCGTTTGACGAACCGCCGACCGGAGAAAACCGTCAAGGACGAACCGACGACCAACAGCGCCTCGGCCTCGTCCACGAGATGGTAGGCCTGCAACACCCGGGGTTTGGGGACGTTCTCCCCGAAATAGACGATGTCGGGTTTCAGGATGCCGTCGCAGGAGGCACAGTCGGCCACCCGGAACCCTTCCGTGGAGGTGAGAGCCGCGTCGGCGTCCGGGGCCAGTTCGATGTCGTCGATGGTCACCGAGAAGTTCGGGTTCAGCACGGTGAGCCGTTCGGCCAGGGACTCACGGCTGCTCACTTCGTGACATTCCAGACAGAGCACCCGGTCGTAGCGGCCGTGCAGGTCGATGACATGGCGGCTGCCGGCAGCCTCGTGCAAGGTGTCCACGTTCTGGGTCACGATCCCCGATATCACACCGGAGCTCTCCAGCTCGGCCAGTGCGAGGTGCCCGTCGTTGCACACGGTCCGGTCCATGTGGCGCCATCCCACATGGTTGCGGGCCCAGTAGTGCCGACGGAATGCGTGGTCGGCCAGGAACTGTTGGTAGGTCATCGGCTTTCGTGGCGGGGATCCGGGGCCACGGTAGTCGGGGATTCCGGAGTCGGTGGAGATGCCCGCGCCGGTCAACGCGAGCACCGGGCCGTTGCCGAGGACATCGCGGATGCGCGAGGCCAGGAGGGCAGGGTCCTGGGTGTCGAGCGTGGAGGTCACATGCCGAGAATACGTCTTTTCTCGGGGCGGGTCCTGCGAGGTGGGCCCGGGTCGGTGCAGGGTCACGCATCGCAAGAGGCAAGTCTGCGGGGGGTTGCCTCCTTGTGCCACCCTCGCTAAGTTCGCCTAAGGCACGTACGTTCGTTATGCGAACAGGCTTGTTCGATGACTGAAAGGCCGATCCAACATGGCACACAGGACGACCCCTCCCTTTCGCGCGGACCACGTCGGTAGTCTGCTGCGCCCGGAGCTGTTGCTACGGGCACGTGAACAGCACGCAGCAGGAGAGATCGACGCCGAACGTCTGCGCGAGGTGGAGGACGACGCGATCCGTGAAGTGGTCCGCCTCCAGAAGGAGCTCGGACTCCGCACGGCCACCGACGGGGAGTATCGCAGGGCCTCCTGGCACATGGACTTCATCTACCAACTGGGCGGGATCTCCCGGGCCCAGGACGAACTCATGGTCACCTTCCACAACGAGGGGGGCGACATCGAATTCACCCCTTCCGGACTGCGCGTCACCGATCCCGTACGGTTCGAACACACGATCTTCGGGGAGGACTTCGCCTTCCTGAAAGAAGCCGTGCGCAACACATCGCAGGGCGCGGCCGAAGACCTCACCCCGAAATTGACCATCCCGTCGCCCAGCATGGTCCACTACCGGGGCGGAAGGGCCGCCATCGACCCCCAGATCTACCCCGACCAGGAACAGTTCTGGGCCGACCTCTCGACCGCCTACGCGGCACAGATCCGGGCGGTGGCCGAGCTCGGCTGCACCTACCTGCAGCTGGACGACACCAGCCTGGCCTACCTCAACGACCCGACCCAGCGCGGCATGATCGACGAGCGCGGTGACAACGGCGACCACATGCACGTGCGGTACATCCGGCAGATGAACGCCGCCCTGGCCGGCAGGCCCGAGGGGATGAACGTGACCACCCACATGTGCCGTGGTAATTTCCGTTCCTCGTGGGTGGCCAGTGGTGGTTACGACCACGTCGCCGAGGAGCTCTTCCAAGAACTCGACGTCGACGGCTTCTTCCTGGAGTTCGACGACGAACGCTCCGGCGATTTCGCACCTCTTCGCTTCGTTCCCGAGGACAAGTACGTGGTCCTTGGCCTGGTCACCACGAAGAAGGGTGCCTTGGAGAGCAAGGACGACCTCAAGCGCCGTATCGACGAGGCGGCCCGGCACATCCCGCTGGAACAGCTGTGCCTGTCACCCCAGTGCGGATTCTCCTCGACCTTCGAGGGCAACGACCTCACCGACGAAGAACAGGCCGCCAAGCTCCGCCTGGTCGTCGAAACCGCAGAGGAAGTGTGGGGCTGACCGTGGAAGGGTTCACCCGGAGATCACTCAGGGATGCCCCGGACAAGTCAGGCAAATGCGCATGAGTGGCGCGCATCGGGGGGAGAGCCATGGGTGTCGAGCCGAATCGACGGAAAGGATTCTGACATGGGTATCAGTGGCATCATCAGCGCACTCGTCGTGGGGTTGATCATCGGGGCACTCGGCCGCCTGGTCGTGCCGGGTAAACAACACCTACCGATCTGGTTGACCCTCGTGATCGGTATCGTCGCGGCCTTCATCGGTAGCGCGATCGCCGCGATCTTCACCTCTTTCTGGCTCTTCGTCCTCATCGTCCAGGTCCTGGTGGCAGCGGCCGGGGTCATGCTCGTGGACGGTGCCTACGCAAAACGCAGATGAACTCGTGAGGAAATCGACGCCCCGGACCTTGGTGACCGACGTGGCTCCGCAGGCGGTCCCTCACCTGCCGAGCGCACGTTTGAGCACCTTGCCCATGTCATTACGGGGCAGGGCCTCGACCAGGTGCAGGCGACGGGGCCGTTTGTACGGCGCCAGCTGTGCCGCGACCAGATCGGACAGCTCCTCCAGGGACGGTGGTGTGGCGGTGGCCGGGACCACCCAGGCCGCGACGCACTCGCCGAGGTCCGGATCGGGTTCCCCGACGACCGCGACCTCGGCCACACCCGGGTGTGCCAGCAGGGCGTTCTCGATCTCTCCGGCACCG
>DXDP01000277.1 GCA_019115445.1 Candidatus Nocardiopsis merdipullorum | reverse complement strand
AGCTGCAGGTGAGCGGCGATCTCCACGACCGCGGTCGGGCGTTGGCACATACGCAGGATCGTGGCGTGTTCCGATTGCATCCCGGGTGCGGGAGCGCTTTCGGAGACGATGAGGGTGACCGGGTCCAGGGCGCTGTCGGCACCTTGGCTGCGCCCACCGGTGATGACGTACAGGCGATCGGGGCTCTCCTGTTGGTGGGGGCGGCTCACATCGTCCCCGTACTCTCACGGGGAGGTGTGGTCAGGTGTTCACCCATCTGTTCCACCAGTTCGCTCAGGTTGTGTCCGATCAGGCCCGGGTCTGCCTCCTCGTCGGTCAGAACGGCAAGGTGGGCCCCTTCACCGGCTTCGACGATGAACAGCAGTCCACCGTAGAACTCGGCCATGGCCTGACGAACACCCCCGCCCCCGTCACCGAACTCCATCGACGCACTCTGTGCCAGGCTCTGCACACCGGCGGCGATCGCGGCGAGATGGTCGGCGCTGTCGCGGCCGAGCCCGGAGGTGTGACAGAGCTTGAGGCCGTCCCTGGACAGAGCCAGGACATGACGTGTCCCCGGGGTGCGTTCCAGGAGACCTTCCAGCAGCCAGGTGAGGGTGTCGAGATCCATCATGTGTCCTTCGGTGATCCGGTGGGGTTCTGTCCGCGTACGGCGTTGCGGAATGCGCCGAAGCCCTTCGCCGAGGTGGTGGGGCCCGAGGTGGTCCGTGTCGGTTTTTTGCTCTTGGCGGCGGCAAGGGTGTGGCCACGCCGCCGTACCGGCAGACCGGTCTTGGGGTCTTGGGAAGGTGTGTTGTCGGCTGTGGCTGGTGTTGCGGCCCTCTCCACGGGTTCGGCCTTTTCCCCGGGGGTGTTGGCAGGGGCGGCCGACCGGGTGGGGGTACTGGGTGCCGGGAGTGGTTTGGCGAGTTTTTCCGGCAAGAGCATGATCACCGCGGTACCACCGAGGGAGGAGCCTCGAAAGGACACCGACAGGCCGTAACGGCGGGCGATGCGTCCGACGACCGACAGTCCCAGTCGGGTTCCGGAGATCGCGTCGAGGTCTTGCCCCTGGGTGACGGCCGAGCGGGCCCTGGCGAGTGCCTCTTCACCCATGACCAGGCCACCGTCCTCGACCATGAACGTGATGCCTGCCTGGACCTCCTCCACGTGTACGTGGACCTGGGCCGTGGGCGGGGAGAACTTCGCGGCGTTGTCGAGGAGTTCGGCCAGGGCGTGGATGATGCCTTCGGCGGCAAACCCTGCCACCGCCCGTTCGGGGATGTGGTGCAGGCGCACGCGCCGGTAGTCACCGACCCGGGACATGGCGCCCCGGACGATGCTTTCCAAGGGGATGGCTCGTGCCCATCGGCGTCCGGAGCGTGCTCCGGTGAGTACGGCGATGCTGTCGGCGGTGCGTCCGGCCTGGGCGGTGCTGTGGTCCAGGTGCATGAGGTCACCGAGTACGTCGCCCGCGGCACCGGAGTCGCCGTGGCGTTCCTGCATCTGCCGCAGATCGGCGAGCATCTTGGTGGTCAGGGCCTGAAGTCGTCCGGCCGCGGTGGCGCAGGCGGTGACGGTGGCGGCTCGGCGTCGTTCGGCGTCGGCGATCGCCGTGGCAAAGATGTGCAGGACGGCACGTCCGGCCGGGTCCTGGGGCTGGGGCAGCGAGTGCAGTACCCGCTCGGCCGATTCGCCGGCTCGGAGTTTTTGCACCATCGCGGGCAGGCCTTCCTCTGCGAGGTTGCCCGCCTGGCTGCGCAGAGCGTCGATCTTCGCCTGAAGGGCGTGGTTCTTGCGTACGCGGTGGTCCAGCACCAGGACCAGCACCACGAGGATCACCAGGGTGCTTCCTCCGGCGATCAGCAGTGGAAGGAAGAGTCCCTCGGGTGCTTCCCACAGCACCCAGATCCACAGGGGCAAGGCCATCAGCGGAAGGAGGAGCAGGTACGCAACGGCACTGCGAGGGCGGAAGACCTCACGGGGGTGGGGGCTGTTCTGAGTCATCGGGCTCCACGTTCGGCCACGTCGTCACTGCTGAGCGTGTGCGTAACAGTTGGTCTGCGGCACACGGAACGGCGGAAAGCATGGCAAGACAAAATGGCTCCTACCTCGACTTTCACCACACAGCGAGTCAAGATACCACCGAACACTCAAAGCGGTATGCCGGTATTATGACCAATACATTGGTCGGGACGGACCGCCAAGGGTGCGGACTTCCCGGTGCAGCCGGGCCGGTGTGCTGAACAAGCGCCCATGGCCACTTGGCGAGCTATTCGGATGCCCCGTGTGAGGGGGCGGCGCCGATCATCCCTGGTCGGTCCCGTGTAATTGCCGGAGAAAAGGCTTTTCGTCCTTTATTTTCATGGTCGCCTCCGGCAAAAGAGTGCAAACACGTGGTTGTTCCAGCAGGTCGTCGACTTTCGATGAACATGCAGGCCACAAGACCCAAAAGGTGAACAAAGGGTCCTTGGAAGGGCCCTCTCCCGCCCAGCTGGAAAAATTTTGTGGTGGTCATGTGCACATCTCCCGGTGCACAGACCGGCCCAAGAAAGTCACCGGGCCGAAGGCACGCGGTGGCACCCGCTCAGGCATCTCCGCCGGCCACGCGGTAGGGTGTTGTGAATCACTCCTGTCGGCACGTCTGGTGACAACGCCTCTGCAGGGGCGACACAGGCTTGCAGCGCCTGAAGTGGTTCGACCTCGGGCCGACAGGGAATCTTGTCGAGGAACAAAGCGTTACAACCTCGCGAGACCGCACGAGCAGCGCCTGGAGGCACCCACACGATGGCCGAGCGAGCACTTCGCGGCACCCGGCTCGGGGCGACGAGCTACGAGAACGACCGCAACACCGACCTGGCTCCCCGGCAGGAAGTCACGTACGACTGCACGCGGGGCCACCAATTTTCGATCACCTTTGCAACCGAAGCCGAGGTCCCCGCGGAATGGGAATGCCGCTACTGCGGTGACCGTGCCCTACGCAGGGACGGACAAGGCGAGGAACCCAAGGCCACCAAACCGGTGCGCACCCACTGGGACATGCTCCTGGAGCGCCGGAGCATGGAAGACCTGGAAGAGGTCCTCGCCGAAAGACTGGAACTGCTTCGCGCCCGCCGCCGTGCGGAAGCAGAAAAGGTGGAAGAGATTTCTCAACAGCGGCAAAGTGCCTGATAGCAGCACAGAGTGCTCGAAGGCGCCAAAGGTTCGACGGGGCGGTGGATCGCGATCCACCGCCCCGTCGTTGTCTGCACGTTCTTGCCGCCTCCCCGGTCGAAGAGGCACCCGACAGATCAGGCCTTTTCGCGCCGCCCCGCACCGAAGGGATCATGGGTGACCCCCACCAGCTCCTTGACCGACTCGATCACCCGGGTCGGCCGGTAAGGAAACTGCTCGGCGGTCTCCCTTCCGGAGATGCCCGACAACACCAGGACCGTCTGCAGACCGGCCTCCAAACCGCTGAGCACGTCGGTGTCCATCCGATCACCGACCATCAAGGTGTTCTCCGAGTGCGCACCGATCCGGCGCAGCGCCGAACGCATCATCAACGGGTTGGGTTTACCGACGAAGTACGGGTGTCGTCCCGTGGCCCTTTCGATCAACGCGGCGACGGCACCCGTGGCGGGCAGTGGCCCCTCCGCGCTGGGGCCGGTCTCGTCGGGGTTCGTGGCGATGAAACGGGCCCCGTCACGCACCAGGCGGATGGCCCGCGTGATGGCTTCGAAGCTGTAGGTGCGGGTCTCCCCGAGCACGACGTAGTCCGGGTTGCGTTCGGTCATCACGTAGCCGACGTTGTGCAGTGCGGTGGTCAGCCCGGACTCCCCCACCACATAGGCCGAACCCCCCGGGCGCTGGGTCTGCAAGAACTGGGCCGTGGCCAGCGCCGAGGTCCAGATGGACTCCTCGGGGATGTCCAAACCCGTATTGAGCAACCGGGCACGTAGGTCACGGGGGGTGTAGATGGAGTTGTTGGTCAGCACCATGAACGGGGTCCCACGTTCACGCAGCTCTGCTATCAGCGCATCGGCTCCGGTGATCAGGTGTTCCTCGCGCACGAGGACGCCGTCCATGTCGAAAAGGTAGTTCCACTCGCTCATGTTGCTCACGAACACCATTGTGCAGGCCGGTACGGAGGTACCGGTATCCCTACCCTCCGGTAATGGTGCGAGCTCACACCGGCGGCCAGGGAACCGCGGGCCAACCCGGGGCGGGCCAGGGGTGAATCCGGTGCTCCATGAGCAGGTCCACACGGCTGCGCAGCGCGTCCCTCTCCGGCCCGGTCAGATGGTGCCCCACGGTGAGGGACACCTCACTTGTGGGGTCACGCAACTGCTCCTTCAACATCTCCAGGGCGGCCAGTGCCTCCTCGGTCAACGGAAGTCCCCGCCACTGCCACAGCACCGTGCGCAGTTTGTCCTCCTCGGCGAAGGACACCCCGTGATCACACCCGTACAGGTGTCCGCCGTACGTGGGCAACAGGTGACCGATCTTGCGGTCGGAATTGTTGATCACCGCGTCGAAGAGCGCCATCCGACGCAGTGAAGCGTTGTCGGTCTCCCTGGACAGGGCGATCAGGTCCACCTCGGGGTCACCGTGCACCCACAACTGGACCATGCCCTCCCCGAAGGGTCCCTCCCGATGCACCGTGGGCGGTACGATCTCCCACCCCAGTGCCTCGGAGACGGCAAAGGCCGACACCTCACGGCCCGCCAGCGTGCCGTCGGGAAAGTCCCACAGGGGTCGCTCCCCCGCCACGGGCTTGTACACGCACGCCGCAGAACGTGTGCCGTCGGAAAGGGTGCAGTAAAGGGTGGTGTTGGAGGCGACGGTGAGCTGCCCCTCCACCGCCAACTCACCCTCGCGAAGCAGGACCAGGCCCTCCTTGGGGGTGAGGTCGCCAAAAGCCCCCCGGTCCTTCCCCTGTCCTGGTCGGCCTCCGGATGCGAAGTTCGGGCCGGTCGGCCGATCGTCGTGTGTTTCCAAGGTCACACAAGACGGTTCGGTCGGTAGCCGTTCTGGCGTACACAAATATGGCCTTCCGGGTCCAGCGGACGCCCACACAGGGGGCAGTCCGGGCGGCCCGAAGCCACCACCTTCAAGGCTCTTCCGGCAAAGGCGCGAGCCTGACCCGAGGTGAGGTAGACACGCAGCACATCCCGGTGCACGGGGGCCTCTTCGGCGAAAACCTCCAGCTCCTCGTCGTCCTCCAGGAGTTCCTCTCCCGCCGACTCGTCGATCTCTTGAGCCTCCACGATCACACGCGACTCCTCGGCGTCCCAGGCCAGAGCCAGGGTCCCCACCCGAAAGTCCTGCTCGATGGGTTGCTCCAACGGGCCGTCGTCCTCGGGCGGTGCCACATCGTCCGGTGGCGTGCCAAAACGACGGTGTACCTCTTCCAGTAGTTCTTCGATACGGGTCGCCAAGGCTTCCACCTGGGCTTTTTCCAGGACGACATTGGTGATACGCCCTTCTCCCACTGCCTGCAGGAAAAAGGTGCGTTCCCCCGGCCGACCCACGGTTCCGGCGATGAACCGTTCCGGCGGATTGAACTGAAAGACGGGCATGTGCAAAACCCTAAATGATCGAGGCGGGAACGAGCGATCGACTCAAGTCTGCCCGTTCGTCCGTTCCGAAGAACCCGCACCACCTCCGACCACTGCTTCCCCCTGGGTCTCGGCCGGGGTGGGCAAGGTGGTGGCCAGGTGCTCACCCGTGTCGTTGAGCGTGTTGAGGAACGGTCGCGACCGCGTGTAGGTGATCGAGGTGATCGATCCCGGGTCCACTCTCAAGCGCTGGAACATGTCCAGGTGCATACCGAGCGCATCGGCCACGATCGCCCGGATGATGTCACCGTGGCTGCACACCACGTAGACCGGGGGTGTGCTCGGACCCTCCTGCAAAAGTCGGGTGTTCCAGTCACGGACCGCCTCCAGCGCACGTGCGGAGGAAGCCGCCAGCGCCTCGCCCTCGGGAAAACGGACAGCGCTGGGATGGTTCTGCACCACGTTCCACAGGGGCTCGGTGGCCAACTCGGTGAGGTCCCGCCCGGTCCAGGTTCCGTAATCGCACTCGATGAAGCGCTCGTCGACGGTGATCTTCGTCTCGAGCTGTTCGGCCACGGCCTCCATGGTCTGCCAACAGCGTTCCAACGGGCTGGATATCAGCGCCGCGGGAACCACACCTGTCAGCCGACCGGCCAGGTGCGCGGCCTGGGTGCGCCCGGTGTCGTTGAGGTGGACTCCCTCGGCCCGACCGGCCAGGCGTGGGCCGGTCTCTTCGGTCATACCGTGTCGAACGAGAAGAAGGGTCACCGCCTCGGGCGGCTTCTGGTCTGCTGCGGGTGTGGACATGGTGACAGACTAGGTCCTCGGCCACAGGGTGACCACCGAAGACGGCTGCCCCGGAATGGAACACACCGTGGCAACACACGCAACGACAATGCGCGCGAAAGGTGCACGTAAGGCCTCCGAAAGGCGAACACGGTAATCTCCGCCGCATGGAACAGCGACAGGTGGGCAGATCGGGCCTTTGGGTCTCACGTACCGCTCTGGGCACGATGACCTGGGGCAAGGACACTTCCGAGGAGGAGGCCGGGCAGCAGCTCACCGCATTCGTGGACGCCGGTGGCACGTTCGTGGACACCGCTGACATCTACACGGGCGGGCAGAGCGAACGCATCATCGGCAGGTTGCTTCGCGGGACCGTACGCCGTGAGGACGTGGTCGTGGCCACCAAGAGTGGGCACACCCCGGAGGGCCATCGAGCGGTGGATGCCTCCCGTCGTCATCTCCTGGCCTCGTTGGAGGCCTCGTTGCGGCGGTTGCAGACCGATTACGTCGACCTGTGGCAACTGCACGCGTTCGACCACGCCACACCCCCCGAGGAGTCCCTGGCCGCCATGGAGTCCGCCGTGGCCTCGGGCAAGGTCCGTTACGTGGGGGCAGGCAGCCTGGAGGCCTGGCAGTTCGCCACCATGGCCACCTGGCAGCGGGCGAGCCCCGACCGGGTCCCCCTGGTGAGCGTGGGTTCGGAGTACTCACTGTTGAACCGCGGCGCCGACCTTGCGCTGCGCCCCGCAGCGGCCTCGGTCGATGCCCGCCTCATCGCATGGGCGCCACTGGGGCGTGGTGTGCTCAGCGCCAAGTACCGCAAGGAGGTTCCGCAGGATTCTCGGGCGGCCTTTTCCCACATGGCTCCGTACGTGGAGCCTTACCTGGGCGAACGCAGCCGCCGAGTGGTGGAGTCGGTGTGCACCGCCGCGGAAGGACTGGGTGTACCGCCTCTGGCCGTGGCCCTGAGCTGGGCGCGCGACCGGGCGGGGGTGGCCGCAGCCGTTGTGGGACCACGAACGCTTTCGCAGCTGGAGCAGATCCTGGACGTGGAGGTTGTGGAACTGCCCCCCAAGATCCGGGAGGCGCTGGACGACGCCACGTCCACCCCCGTGCACTGACCCGGTTCCACTCGCCCCGCTCAGTGTGCGGGCAGGATCGGGAAATTGCTGTTGAAGACGTTCTCCGGGTCGTATGTGGCCTTGAGTTCACGCAGTCTGTTCAACGTCGACCCGGGAAAGGCCTCCGACAGCGCCTCGGGCCCGGTACGGGTGTCGAAGCTCAGATACATCCCCTCCCGGTACGGGGCCAGGTCCTCCCAGTGCGCGTCCAGTTTTTCGGCGCTGCTTCGCATCGTCATCACCGCAAGGGAGAAGTTCTGGTTCCGGTGGGCGTAGGCCGTGGCGTGGGCGGGCACGTCGTTGATCGCACCTCCGACCTGGCGCAACTGCATGAGGCGGACATCACCCGAGGTGAACAGGTGCTCCAGTCCTTCCGCTGTTCCCCTGTCCAGGTGTGGCAGCAGGGCCGAGCGGGAGATCGGCAAGCCATGTCCTTGGTGCGTGCTGTCGTCGGAGACCAGGATCGCCGGGTAGGGCGCGAGCTGGGCTCGCTGGTCGAGTACCGGTCCGGCCTTCAGGAACGGTTCCAGTGCCCGGACCGCCCGGTCGGTGTCGTCTCCGGCGTGGACCACCATCGCCTGGGCGAACCCGCCCCGGCCCCGGCTCGGTGGCCCCAGGGTGAGGAACCCGGTCACCTCGCGCGGTGCCGCCTCGGAGATCTCGCCCCAGGCATGAAGAAAGGCCGAGAGGTTCGAGGTGTCGTAGACGAACTGGCCGAGGACCACGTTTTCCACGGGGGCCGCGGTCAGCTCCACCGAGACCACCGCGCCGAAGTTGGCCCCGGCCCCCCGCAGTGCCCAGAACAGGTCGGGGTTGTGTTCGGCGTCGGCGCGCAGGACCCGGCCGTCGGCGGTGACGAGTTCGGCGGCGGTGACGTTGTCGATGGTCAGCCCGTGGGCCCGACCCATGTAGCCGACACCGCCGGTGGTGGAGATACCGCCGACGCCCACACCGCCGTGGTCCCCGGTGCTGATCGCAAGGCCGTGCTTGTTCAGTTCGTCGGCCACGCGGCCCCAGCGTGCCCCGGCCCCCAGGCGTACCCTGCCGGTCTCGGGGGCAAGGACCTCGATCCGGTTCAGTGCGCCCAGGTCGACGACCACACCACCGTCGTTGGTGGAGTGGCCACTGATGCCGTGTCCACCGCTGCGGACACCGAGGGGGACCTGCTGGTCACGGGCATAGGCCAGGGCGGTGACGACCTCGTCGGGGTCACGGGGGCGCAGTACAAGTCCGGGTCGGCCCCACTGCATGTAGTTGTGGCGGACTCTTCGGTAGGCGCGGTCGCCCGGTTCCACGGCGCGTTCACGCAGGACCTCGGGGATGCCGTCGTAGTCGATGCCGTCGCGGCGTGCGGCCTGCGCCGCGGCGGGGCGCACCGGCCCGGTCCTGGTGCCTGCGGTGGCACGTTCGCGTTCCACCGCCTCTCGCAGTGCGGGAGCGACCTCACCCCCGAAGGTCTGGATGGTGCGGGGGTCATCGCTGCCCACGATGAAGGTGGACACACCCATCTCCAGGACGAGGGGCAGAAGTTGTTCGACCCACTGTTCGGGTGGACCCTGCAGGAAACCACGGTCGACCGTGCCGAAACCGACCCCTGTGAGGTTGAGCATGCGTCGGATCTCGCGGGGGTCGCGTCCGGCCTTGTGGGCCGCCTCGTCGATGACCCGGTTGTTCTCGGGCAGGTCCTGAAGTCGTAGATATCCCAGGCTGGGCAGCCAGCCGTCGGCCTTGGTGCCGACCAGGCGCAACATGCGGGGCTTGTAGGCACCCAGGTGGATGCCGATGTCGTGGGCGGGTTCCGGGCCGGGGCGCATGCCGTTCACCCGGTGGTGTTCACCGGCCACTCGTACCCCACCCGTGATACCGGTGTCCCACACCCGGCGGATGATGTCGATGCCCTCGGTGAGCGCGTCGACGGATTCTCGGGGGGTCAGGCGTGGGGTGCCCATGGCCTCGATGCCGTCCCAGAAGGCTCCGGCCCCCAGGCCGAGTTCGTGGCGGCCCTTCGAGAGCCGGTCCAGGCTCGCCGCGGCTCTGGCGATCATGGCCGGGCCACGCAGCGGCAGGTTGAGGACGTTGCCGGCGATCTTGAGGTGGGTGGTCCGAGCCGCCACCCAGCTGAGCAGGGTCCAGGTGTCCAGGAAGGCGGGGTTGTAGGGGTGGTCCTGGAAGGTGGCCAGGTCCAGTCCGGCGCTCTCGGTGAGTTCGGCCAGAGCCACGACCTGGTCGGGGTCGTCGGCCGTGGGGGTCAGGAAGGTACCGAACTCCAGAGCGTGTCCGTAGTCGGCCATGAGGATCCACCAATCGTTCTTTTTACAAATTATATTCTGCACAACCCATCTGTCGGTGCGCCTATTCCTGATAGCCTCTGCTCATGTCTTCCACCGTGCCGCCGACCCCTACGGACGTGAACCTGGGTTGGTCGTTGGCCGTGCTGCTGCACGACTGGCACAAACGGGTGGAGTCCGTGCTGACCGATCTGCCCCACGGCAGCCGCGGGTACCACGTCCTCTCCGCGTGCGCCGGTGAGGGACCACCCACCCAGGCCGCCTTGGCCGAACGGTTGCTCATCGACCGCAGCGTCATGACCTATCTCATCGACGACCTGGAAACAGCCGGGCTGGTCCAGCGCAAGGTCGATCCGCACGACCGCCGTGTGCGCCGTGTGTGCACCACCGAACAAGGACGTACGGTGCTGGCCCGAGCGTGCACCCGCGTCGAACACGAAGAAGCACAGACCCTGGCCGGCCTGGGGGAGGCCGACCGGTCCCTGTTCCGCAAGGCCGCGATCCGGGCCGCCACCGCCGTCCAACAGGCCTCCCCCGACACCGACCCGTGCGCCACGGCCGAGCAGGTCGTCGACCATCCTTGACTCTTCACCCTTTGCGGCCGTGCGTTGTGGCGAAGAATCGGTAAGATCCCCCAAGTCCGCCACCACATGATGAGGGGAACCGGTGTCCGAGGCTGTCGAACAGGTCAGTGCCGTCCTTGGCAAGATGGGCGCTCCCCCCACCCTGGCCCCACACCTGGTCGCGGCCCTGGGGCCGCACGCCGCCGACACATTGGCCGACGACCCCTGGTCACTCCTCGGGTTGCCCCACATCACCGTGGAACAGGCCGATCACTGTGCCCGCACGTACCTGGGTGAGGCCGCCCGGCCCGACGACCCCCGACGTCTGGCCGCCCTGATCGGCCACACCCTGCGCCGGGCCACGGCCCGAGGGCACACCGTGGTGGAGGAAAAACGTCTGGCCGCCGTGGTCGGCAAACTGGGGGTACAACGCCCCACCGACGCACTGGAAGTGGCCGAAACGGCCGAGGCCACCGTCGTGTTCGAAAGCATCGACGACACCGACGACGACTTCGACCTCGCCGAGGGCGGCGTACCGGACCTGCCCGACCCCGAACGTTTCCACTCCCTGCCCGAGGTGGGACACGCCGAACAGCATCTGGGCGAGCAGCTTCTGCGACTGATCGGTGCCAACGACCCCATCATGGATTCGGCGACCGCCGAGGAGACGGTGGACGCCTCCGCCGAAAAATACGGCCTCGACGTGGACGAACAAACACGCCAGGCCCTCATCACCGTCGCGCTGCGTCCGGTCACCGTGCTACGGCACGGCCCCTGTGCCCTGACCGCCCTGGCCCGAGCAGTGTTGTGCATGGACACGATCGCCTCCGACAGCCAGGTGGGTATCTCCGTGGCGGCCCCCACCGCTCAGGCCGCCGCGGCCCTCAACACCGCCCTGGCCGACGTGGTGGCCGAACCGCCCGTGCAAGCGGTCTCCCTGGAGACGTTGCTGGAGCAGGCACCGTTGACGAGCGGCCTGGTGGTACTCACCGAAGCGATGTCGGTCGGTACCGCCCGGGTCTGCCGGCTCGCCTCGGTGTGCGCCGACGGAGCCCACCTGGTGCTTGCCGCCGACCCGCACCAGGCCCCGTCGGCCTCCCCCGGCCAGGTCGTGATCGACATCGCCAACTCTCGGACCGCGCACGTGGCCGAACTCGGCCCCGGAGGACAAGGGCCACTCACCGAACTCACCTCGGCCGTGGCCCGAGGTGAGGTGCCCGACGTCCGGGCACCGGACCGTGAGGTGGTCCAGATCCCCGCCTCCTCCGCCGAGGAGGCGGCCCACCGGGTGGTGCAACTGCTGACCGACTCCATCCCGCGTGCCTTGGAGATCGCCCCCGAACAGGTGCAAATCATCACCGCACGTGAGGACGGACCGGCCGGGGCCCGCGCGCTCAACGCCGTGTTCAAGGAACGTCTCAACCCCGGAAGCGGGTTCGACGTCGGTGACCGGGTCCAGCTCGAAAACGGCGACACCGGTTACCTGCGTGAGTTCTCCGAAGGTGCCGTCGTGGAGTTGGCCGACGGCACCCGCACGACCGTGACCGACCCTTCCGCGTTGCGTCACGCGTGGGCGATCACCGTGGCCGCGGCCCACGGTGGCCTGTGGCCCGCGGTCGTGGTCGCCTTGCCCCCGCACGCGCCCGTGTCGCGTCCGCAGTTCTACACGGCCCTGACCCGGGCGACCCGGCACGTGTCCGTGGTGAACGCCACCGGTGGAGGGTTGCAGACGGGGGTGCGGGACAACGCGGCCCTGGAACGCACCACTCGCCTGGTGCGTGTTCTCCGGGAGACCTGACTCCGGGCCGGGCTCATCGGACCTGGTCCAAGAACCCACCGTCCACGACGAGGTTCTGCCCGGTGACGAAGGTCGCGGCGGGACTGGCCAGGAAGGCGGCGGCCCGCGCGACTTCCTCGGGCCGTCCCAGACGGCCGTAGGGGATACGTTCCCGGATGGATTCGTAGAGTTCGGGTTCGTTCTCCCGGCGACGCGCCCAACCCCCTCCCGGGAACTCGATCGGTCCGGGGGAGACGGTGTTGACCCGTACCCCTTCCGGTGCCCACTCGCGGGCGAGCGAGGAGGCGTGGTGGTTGAGGGCGGCCTTGACCGCACCGTAGGAGCGAGCACCTGCCGGGCGGGTGACGTGCAGAGCCGAGGTGGTGGAGATCAACACGACCGAACCACCCTTTTCGGAGTCCACCAGGTACGGTCGCGCGGCCCGGGTCAGGTGCACGAAGGGCATGATGTCGGTGTCGAAACCACGTTGCCACTGGTCGGGGGTGGGTGCACCACCACCGGAGACATTGGAGATCAGCACGTCCAGCCCACCCAGAGCCCGGGCGGCCTCGTCGACGAAGATCGGCAGCGCGTCGTGGTCGGTGACATCGAGCGTTTGCGCCACGACCGTTGCCCCGGTCTCCATGAGTTCCGCGCTCGCGGTCTCCAGAGCCTCGGCCCCACGGGCACACAGGGCCAGGGCCGCGCCCTCTTCGGCAAACACCTGGGCGATGGCCCGGCCGATTCCTCTGCTGGCCCCGGTGACCAGGACTCGTGCCCCTGACAGTCCCAGATCCATGCGCTCCTTCTTTCCTGCTGTGCGGTTCGAACGGGTCCAGCGTGCCAGGGTCCGACCGCGGGGGGACCCAGGTCGCCCCCGCGGTGTGTCCCTTCAGGCTCCGGTGGAGTGGAAACCGCCGTCGACGTGGACGATCTCGCCGGTGGTGGCGGGAAACCAGTCCGACAACAGAGCCACCACGGCCTTGGCCGCGGGTTCGGGGTCGTTGATGTCCCACCCCAGGGGGGCGCGTTCGGGCCAGTGCTGAGCCAGTTCGTCGAAGCCGGGGATGCTGCGCGCGGCCATGGTGCCCAGCGGTCCGGCCGAGACCAGGTTGACCCGGACGTTGCGGTCACCGACGTAACGGGCCAGGTAGCGGGCGGTGGAGGTCAGTGCGGACTTGGCCACGCCCATCCAGTCGTAGACGGGGTAGGAGACGCTGTTGTCGAAGTCCATCGCCACGACCGAGCCGCCGTTCTGCATCAGTGGCAGCAGGGCGGTGGTCAGGGACTTCAGCGAGAACGTGGAGGTGTGCATGGCCGTGGCCACGTCCTGCCACTCGGTGTCGAGGAAGTTGCCGCCAAGGGCTTCCTGCGGTGTGAACCCGATGGAGTGCACGATGCCGTCGAGGCCGTCGACGTGTCCACCGACACGCTCGGCCAGGGTGGCGAGCTGTTGGTCGTCGGTGACATCGAGCTCCAGGACAGGGGGTGTCACGGGCAGACGTTTGGCGATGCGCTCCACCAGGCTCATGCGACCGTAGCCGGTGAGAACCACCGTGGCGCCCTGCTCCTGGGCCAGGCGGGCGGTGTGGAAGGCGATGGAGGAATCGGTGAGCACCCCGGTGATGAGGATGCGTTTACCTTCGAGGAGTCCCATGGTCCGGTGTTGTCCGTCCTGTGTTCTGGTGATGGTCGATAAAAGGGGCAGATCAGTGGCCCATGCCAAGGCCGCCGTCGACGGGGATGACCGCGCCGGTGATGTAGTCGCCCCCGGGGCCGGTGAGGAAACCGACGGTGCGGGCGATGTCGGCGGTCTCGCCGATACGGCCCAGCGGAACGCTCTTCTTGATCTCGTCCCGACGCTCCTCGGAAAGGGCGTCGGTCATGTCGGTCTGGATGAAGCCGGGGGCGACGACGTTGACGGTGATGTTGCGTGAGCCCAGTTCACGGGCCAGGGAGCGGGCAAAACCGACGAGTCCGGCCTTGGAGGCGGCGTAGTTGGCCTGTCCCCCGGAACCGAGGAGCCCCACCACCGAGGAGATCAGGACGATGCGGCCACTGCGTTTGCGCATCATGCCGCGCACTGCGCGTTTGGCCAGGCGGAAGGAGCCGGTGAGGTTGGTGTCGAGGACGGAGGTGAAGTCGTCCTCGCTCATGAGGGCAAGGAGCTGGTCCTTGTTGACACCCGCGTTGGCCACCAGTACCTCGACCGGCCCCTGTGCCTCCTCCACCTCTTTGAAGGCGGTATCGATCTGGGCGGTGTCGGTGATGTCGCAGCGGACACCGAACAGGCCTTCCGGCGGCTCCCCGGATCTGTAGGTCACCGCGACGTTGTCTCCACCCTCAGCCAGTTCACGGGCGATGGCCAGGCCGATTCCCCGGTTGCCGCCGGTGACCAGTACCGAGCGCGACATAGAAAGGCACCTCATTTTCCTGCGGCTGCTGTGATCAGCCACGATGTGGGTTCGGGGGTCTGGGAACGCATTGCAGCGTACCGAGCTACCGATGAGTAGTCCCAACCAGGGCCTCGAGGCAGGATCCCTCGTTCCACGGTTGGTCCACCCGGCGGGGGTTTTCAGACCCAGTGCGCGTCGTGGGCAAGGATCGCCGCCTGCACCCTGTTGCTCATGTCGAGCTTGGACAGGATCCGGCTGACGTGCGCCTTGACCGTGGCCTCCCGCATCCCCAGATCACGCCCTGCCTCGGCGTTGGAACTGCCCTGGGCGATGGCGACAAGGACCGAGCGTTCACGCTCACTGAGCACCGACAGCCGCTGCTCGGCCCACTTACGGCCCTCCGCCGAACCTGCGGGGGCGGGTTCGGCAAAGCGCTCCAACATACGCTTGGTGATGCTCGGCGCGAGCATGGCGTTGCCCTCGTGGACCGTACGCACCGCGGAGATCAGGTCGCGTGGTGGGGTGTCCTTGAGCAAAAAGCCGACCGCTCCCGCGCGCAGCGCCGCGTGCACGTACTCGTCCAGGTCGAAGGTGGTCAGCAGGACCACCCTGGGTGCGTCGGGCAGCGCGGTGAGCCGGCTCGCGGCGGTGATCCCGTCGGTGCCGGGCATGCGGATGTCGAGCAGGATCACGTCGGGGGAGAGTTCGTCGGCCAGCCGGACGGCCTCCTCACCGTCTTCGCCCTCGCCCACCACCTCGATGTCGGGGGCGGCGTCGAGGATCATGCGTAACCCGGACCTGACCAGGGTCTCGTCATCGATCAGGAGCGTTCGGATCACCGGCGGGTTCCTCGTCTTCCGTGGTCGGTGCCTGTTCCTCGATGGGCACCATAGCGCGCATGCGCCATCCACCGTCGGGGCATGCCCCGACGGTGAGCTCTCCCCCGACAAGAGCAAGGCGTTCTCGGAGTCCGGTCAGCCCGAAGCCGCTGTGGGGCGGGGGCTCGGACGGGGTGGGTGGCGGGCCGTTGGCCACCTCGACCTCGATCCGGTCGGGCCTGTGGTGCAGACCTACGGTCACCGCTGCTCCGTGCGCGTGTTTGGCCGCGTTGGTCAGTCCTTCCTGGACAACACGGAAGACGGTGCGTTGCACACCTGTCGGCAGGAAGATCTGGTCACCGGTCTCCTCGTGGAGGATCTTCATCCCCACGCCGCGCCATTCCTCCAGCAGTCGATTCAGGTCGGCAAGTACCGGTTGAGGCGCGGTGGGTGCGGACTCCGTGCTCTTGTCACGCAGTACACCGAGGATGCTGCGCAGTTCGGCAAGGGCCTCACGCCCGGTGGTGCGAATCACCCCGGCGGTCTCCACGGCGTGTTCGTCGGTGGAGGAGACCTCCAACCCGCCCGCGTGCAGCACCATGAGGCTGACCCGGTGGGCAACCACGTCGTGCATCTCACGGGCGATGCGTGTGCGTTCGGCGGTGGTGGCCTGCTCGGCCTTCAGGTGCTGTTCACGTTCCAGTCGTTCGGCGCGTTCCTGGAGCCGGTCGATGAGCTGGCGACGGGTGCCCACCCACAGGCCGAAGAGCAGTGGCGTGACCAGGAAGACCACGTCCAGGAACAGTTGGGTCGCCACATGGCTGGGGTAGGCCAAAGCGATGGCCAGCGCCATCATGACCCCCCATGCGGTCACCAGACGCCGGTTGGTGGAGTAGACCGCGTACGAGTACAGCGCGACCACCGCGGGGAAGATGTTGCCGAACCCCGCAAGGAGCAGGAACGAAAGGCCCAACAACCATCGGGGACGAGTACGGCGGACGAGTGTGAACCCTGCGGCCAGCAGTGCCGGAACGATGGTGGTGGCGATCCCCACGAAGAAAGCGAGCAGCGGGGTCACCGCCAGCATGGTCTCGAGCAGAAGACTCAGTGCCCCGGACAGCACACCGGCTGCTTCCCGGTCCGTGGAGCCCAACTGCAGGAGCATGCTGA
>DXDP01000276.1 GCA_019115445.1 Candidatus Nocardiopsis merdipullorum | reverse complement strand
GGAACCACCCGCGGTGGGGCCAGGCTTTGTGGTGTGCGTTGATTCGTCCTTCAGCCCAGGGGTGTTGTCATAAGTGATCGGTGGCTGTTCGACCCCGTCCACGGAGTGCCGGACAGTCACTGAGTCCGGTGTTCTGTACGTGGATGAATATTCGGCGTCGAACCACACGTCCACCTTCTTGTTGTTGTCGAGGTGATCTCGCCATTCACTTTCGAGTGCGTAAAAACTTGTTTCCTTGGTGCCTCCCGCTATTTTCTGATTCAAATCTCTCAGCTGGGAATGAAGATTGATGTGGTGGCCGCTACCGCCGAACCCGGTTCCGAAGAAATGACCGCCATCCCACTTTTTCGGGTTGTAACCTTGATTCTCGGGGAAGTCCTGTGAGCCGAATTTATTTTCTTTTCCTTGATCGGGGGCGCGGTAAAGATCATTCGTCTTGCCCCCCTCCTCCATTCTTATTCTCTGTAGTTCCCCGTGGGCGTGGGTCGTGCGGCTTCTCCCGTCTGTTTCGTAGAAGTACTTCTTCCCCTTGTTCTCGATGACGTCGACGGCGTAGGTGGTCTCCGGCAAAGGATCCCGAAGATCGGGGTTCCGATTGCCCTTCATTCCAGCATGGGTGTCAACGTAATTGACCTTCCCGTTGTTGTCGGTGTAGTAGTTACCTCGCTCTTCGACCTGATACACGGAATCCGACCGTAGACCCTCGGAGGTGAATGGTGTGTTCTTCCCCGGGTATCTGGGTTCTCCGTCTCTGCCCCGGGAGCCCTTTTCCACCTCGTGGATTCTGTCGGGGTCGGTGACCACGGGCGGACGGTAGCGATCATCCAGCGAGGAGGTGTTCCACTCACGGTCCCACTCGTTGCCCTGCCTGTGGTTCCCGCTGTCCTGGAAGCCCCGATCGGGACCAAAGGGGCTGTTCGAGTCCTGCCCGGATCTTGGGCCGTTCGAGGAACCTCCAGAACCACCAGAAGATGTGTCATAAGTGTCCGCATCGTTCCCAGAGCCGCTTCCCTCGGAAGAGTGCGAGCGCTGGTCGCTTCCTCCGTCCTGCAAGGAATCGTTCCGTGGTCCCTGCCCCTCGTCGAAGGACTCGTGCCTGGTACCCCCACCACGGCCCGCCCCACCGCCGTCCTGGTTGAGCACGGTGTGGGGAGCTCGATCGGTCACGCTCGTGGAGTTTCCTCGGGGTGCCACCGATGACGGATCCTCGGCGCTGCTCAAGTCGTATCGGTTGTCCTGAGCATTTCCGAAGTCGTTTCCTGCTGCCAGGGGATCGCTCGGGCGGTCGGCCCCGACCGGCACCGGGCGCCGCCCGTCCCCGGGGGCACCCTCCCAGGAACCGTCACCGAGTTCGAGGGACACCGGGTCGTGCTCACCGAGCGCGGGTTCACCCTCTTCCAGGGTCCGCTTCAGATCGGGGTTGTCATCCATGATCTGCTCGAAAGCTTGGAGCTCTTCGGTGCGCGGATCCGCTTCTTCCCCGGTACGTCGAGGGGCAGGGTTGTTCTCCGGTGAGTCCTGGTTCTGTTGTGTGTTGGAACGCCTACCTGAGCCCTCCCCGGCCAGGTCCCCCAGGTCGATGTCCGACGCACCACTGATGTTTGTGTAGTTCGGGTTGACCAACTGGTCCATGTAGGCCTGGATGGCTTGCATGTGAGTGTTGCTGACCCGAACGGTGGTGCCGGACAGGTCCAGATCGACCCCACCGCCTCCGGGACCGCGTCCCGACCCCATTCCGTCGAGGATGGAGGCACCACGCCAGGCCATCAACGGAACACCCACGGTGGCGCCCACACCGGTGGCGCTCAGGGCCGCACCACCGACGGTGCCACCGATGTTGAGCAGCGCGGTGCCGATCACGTACCCGGGGCGTTCACCCCACTCCTCCCAGGGCACCACCGAGTGCACCAGGTCCTTCCGCGCCGAGCCCACGTTGTCCCACCCGGACCAGCCGTAGGAGTCGGACTCGGCGTCGTACAACCCGACCAAGCCCAGGGCGGATTGAATGTTGTCCTCGTGGTACTCATACAGCGCATCACCCCAGGACATGTTGAACCAGCCCTGGGAGCTGTGCATCCCCAACATCGCCCCGGTGCCTTCCACCGCACCCACGCCGAAGTCCCACACCGCCACCCCGGCATCTCCCCACCAGGGCAGGTCGGTGCCGGCCGGTCCTGAATCCCATTCGGTGGCCAGGTCCGACAGATCGTCCTCGTAACCGTGGTAGAACACGTCGTCGTCGAGTTCACCGTCGGAGGGCATGGACTCGAACCGGGTGCGGTTCTCCACGTTGGCGTTGATCCGGTTGGCGCAGTCCCGTTCGGCCTCCTCGTACTCCTCGATGAGGCCCACACCACGCTCGTACAGGGCCCGGTTCTCGGCGACGTTGGGGTTCTCGCTCAACCACAGGAAACCCACCCCGTCGTCCCAGTCGTCACCTTCCTCGGCGATGCGGGCAAGGAACTCGTAGGAGTCGGTCCGCAGACTCGACCAGCGGGTCTTGATGCTGCTGAGGGCCTCGGCGAAGTCCTCCAAAGCGTTGGCCATGCGATTGATGCCGTACATGACTCGGTTGCCGTCACTGGCGACCGGGTCCAGGACCTCGTACAGCTCTTCCTGGTGGGGAGCTTCGTAGCAGGAGGTCAACCCGCCCCAGGAGGACTTGATGTCCGCACCGCTGTCGCTGATCGCCTCACCGGAGGAACGTAGATTCTCCGCCATGGTGCTGATGAAATCGGGCGAGGCCGTCGGTACCGGGAACGTGGCGGGGCTGATCTTGCCCTCGGCATCGGTGAGGCGTCCTTCTTGCTGTTCGGTGGTCAACGGCTCGTTCGCCACACAAGGGGCCAGGGGATCGGAAGGCACGAAGGATCTCCGAGGAAGAGGGGGGCGAGATCGGGGGGTCAGACGGGGCGGGCTTCATTTCCAGGGAGTTCGCTTCCCGGGGGCGGAGGCGGCGGCGGGACCACGCCGGCGTTCTCCTGGGATTCCAACGCCATCTCCTCCTGACCGTTGACGTAGTGGGTGACGGCGTTGCTGGTCTCCTGGAGCGCGTTGGAGGTCAGGGAAAGCATGTCTCCGATGAGCCCGAAGTAGTGCTCGGAGAACTCGCCGATGGCAATGGTGATGGGGGTGCTGTTGATGTGGTCGTTGACACTGGTGATGCGGCTCTCCAGCTGGTCCATCTCGCCGAGCAGCCCGTCGCCACCTTCCTCACCGATGTGGGCGGCGGTCTCGCTCAGCACGTTGCCGACTTCTTGGGGCTGAACGTTCCAGTTGGTCACGGCTTTTCCTCACTGAGACACGGATCGACGGGGGTCAGTTCGAAGGACGTGCGCGAAACGCCTCGGGACGGAACACGTCCGGCGTGGGGGTCTTGGCGGGCGATTCGGAAACCTTCTCCTGGGCACGGACGACCTCGAGGGTGTGGTGCATCTGGTTCAGCGCAGAACGTACACGTGCGATGTCGGCGCGCGTCCGCACCTGAGCATGGTCGAAAGCCCGATACATCCGAAATGCAGGGGAAGCGAATTCTGCCGTGTCGTCCTCGTGGCGTGCCACGGCGTCGAGCGTCCGGGGGTTGGGGGCTTGCTCGTCGAGCTCGTCGAACTCCTCGGGTTCGAAGTCGAACTTCACGGCAGTCCTTTCGTCTGGTCCTCTTGGCTCGTGACCTGTCACACGGTGGTCGGGCCCGGGAAACTTCGAGGGCATGGTTCATGAGGTTTCGTACACGATGTAGGACGCAGCGTGAGTGGTAGGGGTTCAGGAGATTTTACGAAAGGTCGGACGTTCGATCGCCGGCGCGGGAGATGTACGGGGGTACCCGCACGTCGGGGGCGGAGCCTTTCGGCTCCGCCCCCGGTGCTCGGTCACAGTTGATGTCTACTCGGATCGAGGTCCGTCCTTGGCCCGCTCTTCCTCTGCGTCCTGACGGCGGGCGCGCAGTTCGGCCGCTCGGTACTCTTCCTGACTCACGTCGGGCAGGAGGCCCTCCCCCTGGAGCGCCGGCTCACTCGAGGACTGATCGGGATGTCCCTCGGGGTCACGTGGTGGTGGAGGCGAGGTCAGATGTTCTTGCTCGGTGACTTCGCGCTCTGCGGCTGCACGCGACCGGACGGAGGTGCGTCCGACACTGCGCAACAGTGACACGATGGCCAGACCGGCGATCAGGTTGATCAGCGCGGTCGCGAACTGGCTGGAGGTCTCCGCCGCCTGGCTGAACGGTGCGAAGACCGCTATGGCGATCGCCAGTCCCATGATCCAACCGAAGAAGGTCGACGCCCGCGGCGCAGACAACAGCAGCATGTGCAGCAGGGCGGTCGCGAGGAGCGCTGTGGCGGCGGCGATCAGGGCGTATACCGCCGTGGTGGTGTCACCCAGGTGACCCGCTTCCTCGGGGGCGAGTACCGGGATTTCGAAGACACCACGGAAGACGAGTGTCCCGGCGAAGATCACCAGGGTTGCGACAACGGCTGTGGCGAGGCCACCGGACCAGAGCCGCGAGACATTGACGGCCCGTTCACTTCCGATTTCGCTCATACCGACCTATCCCTAGATTTAGGGCTTGTAACTCGGTCGAAGGGCACATACCCGCAGCTCCTCAGTGGTAATCCATACGTGGAAGACTGGACCCATGGCTCATTTCGCGCACGCTCGCGTCAATCTGGACGCGCTCACCGGTAACGCCCGACTCCTCGGAGAGCGTGCGGGCGGGACCCCTTTGATGGGGGTGGTCAAGGCGGACGGTTACGGGCACGGGATGTTGCCCGCCGCACGCGCGCTGATCGCCGGGGGTGCGTCGTGGCTGGGTACGGCGTTCATCCACGAGGGGCTCGCGCTACGCCGGGCCGGGATCACCGTTCCCATACTCACGTGGATCATCCCGCCCGGTGAACCCGTCGGCGACGCGATCGAGGCAGACATCGATCTGGGTGTGAGCGACATGGCGACTCTGGAGACCGTCGTTGCCGAGTCGCGGCGGTTGGGAAGGACCGCACGGGTGCAGCTCAAGGCCGACACCGGACTGCACCGTGGTGGTGTCGACCCGGCCGTGTGGGGGAGGGTCGTGCAGGCCGCCGCACGGGCCGAGGACGCAGGGCACGTGCGGGTGAGTGGTGTCTGGTCACACTTTGCGAGCGCCGATGAACCGGGTGACCCGTCGATCGCCTCGCAGTTGTCGGTGTTCCACGAGTCCCTGGAGGTCGCGGACAAGGCGGGACTGACCCCCGAGGTGCGTCACATCGCCAACTCGGCCGCCCTGTTGACCCTTCCCGAAGCCCGATTCGATCTCGTACGCGGTGGGATCGCCAGTTACGGTCTATGCCCAATCACGGATTACAGCGTGCCCGGATTGCGGCCCGTGATGACCTTGGAATCCCGGATCGCCCTGACCAAACGGGTCCCGGCAGGCAGCGGGGTCTCCTACGGCCACCGCTACTTCACCGATCGTGAAGCCACCCTGGCACTGGTCCCCCTCGGTTACGCGGACGGGGTCCCCCGCGCCGCCACCAACCGGGGCCGACTACTCCTCGGTGGGAAGGTCCGCACCATCTCGGGAACAGTCTGCATGGACCAGTTCGTTGTGGATGTGGGAGACGACGCGGTGGAAGCCGGGGAATACGCGGTCCTCTTCGGTGATCCGGAGGAACTCCCCGACGTCCCCACCGCCGAGGACTGGGCCCAGATTCTGGACACGATCCCCTACGAGATCGTCACAAGGGTCGGAGTCAGGGTCCCCCGCAAGTACGTCGGTGGCACCTGAAACAGTCTCCTTCGAGGATGCCCCGGGTATTCTCCGATGTCCCCGACCTCGGAAGAAGGGGGCACACCCGGCACCGGCGGGCCCGGTACGCCCGATCCACACACGACCACGAGCAGCGAGCCATGACAGACACGACAACCACCACAGCAAGTGGGTCCCCTGTGTCCACCGTGCACACGGTCACCGCAAGGACCGACGAGGACATGCGTGCCCTGGGCCAAGAGTTGGCGGGTCTCGTCGAACCCGGTGACCTGCTCATCCTGTCCGGGTCCCTCGGTGCGGGCAAGACCACCCTCACCCGTGGACTGGGGGAAGGGTTGGGCGTGCGCGGGGCAGTGACCTCACCGACCTTCGTCATCTCCCGCATCCACCCTTCCCTGACCGGCGGCCCGGACCTTGTACACGTGGACGCCTACCGCCTCGGAGGGGCGGACGAGATCGACGACATCGACCTGGACGCGACCCTGCACGACTCCGTCACCGTCGTGGAGTGGGGCAAGGGCGTGGCCGAAGAACTGTCGGACCAACGACTGGAGATCAGCATCGAACGGCACCCCGACGACACCCGGACCGTCCACCTGCACGCCGTCGGCACCCGGTGGTCCCACAGCGAACTGCCCGGCCACGCCGGACGCCGATAGGAAGGCCGACGACCGTGTTGCTCCTGGCCTTCGACACCGCCACCCCCGCCGTCACCGCCGCGATCGCGGAGAACACGGCGGACGGCTCCTTCACCCTGCACGCCGATGTGTCCTCGGTGGACGCACGGCGACACGGTGAACTGCTCACACCCGCCATCCACTCCCTCACGGAGCAGGCCGGCCACACCCTGGCGGACCTGGACGCGATCGCGGTCGGCGTCGGACCGGGCCCCTACACCGGCCTGCGGGTCGGTCTGGCGACCGCACACGCCTTGGCCGACGCACTCGACATCCCCTGCCACGGGGTCGCCACCCTCGACACCTTGGCTTTTGCCACCGAACGGGACGAGCCCTTCATCGCAATGACCGATGCCCGCCGCAAGGAGGTGTTCTGGGCCCGCTACGACAACCACCTCACCCGGGTGGGGGAGATCGGCGTCGCCAAACCCGCCGACCTGGACACCAGCGGTCTTCCCCTGGTCGGTGACGGTGCCCGCATGTACTCCGACGTGTTCGGAGCGGGCGCAACCACCCCCGAACCGCTGTACCCCGACGCCGCCGCCATGGCCCGATCGGCCCTGCTGCGGCTGGCACGGGGAGAGGAACTCCTCGCACCGCGACCGCTCTACCTACGCCGTCCCGACGCGGTCGTTCCCGGGTCCCCGAAGAAGGTACGCCAGTGGGTGAAATGAACCAAGTCGGTCTGCGCCGCATGACCCTCGCCGACGTCCCGGCGGTCATGGAGCTGGAGAACGCCCTGTTCCCCGAGGACGCCTGGAGGCAGAACACCCTGCTCGGTGAACTCTCCGAACCCAGCCGCCACTACGTGGTCGCCGAGACCGACGGTGAGATCATCGGCTACGCGGGTCTGCGTTGCGTCCCGCCCCAGGGAGACGTGCAGACCATGGCCGTGGCCCGGGACCATTGGGGCAGGGGGGTGGGCCGCACCTTGCTCACCGAGCTGCTCGACGAGGCGGCACGGCGCGGCGGCACGCACGTGTTCCTGGAGGTACGTGACGACAACCCACGTGCCCAGAAGCTCTACACCGACTTCGGTTTCGAACAGGTCGGTGTGCGACGCGGTTACTACAACGGTGCCGATGCGATCGTCATGCGGCGTGTCCACCCGTCCGAACAGGGGCCCGGCGAGGAGGAAGAGCGATGAGTGACCAACCGCTGATCCTGGGGATCGAGACCTCGTGTGACGAAACCGGGGTCGGCCTGGTCCGAGGCTGTGAACTGCTCGGTGACGAGGTGGCCTCCAGCGTCGACCAGCACGCACGTTTTGGGGGCGTGGTCCCCGAGGTGGCCAGTCGCGCACACCTGGAGGCGATGACCCCCACGGTTCGGCGTGCGCTCGACAGCGCCGGGGTGGAGATGTCCGACGTGGACGCCGTCGCAGTCACCGCGGGCCCGGGGCTGGCCGGTGCCCTGCTCGTCGGGGTGTCCGCGGCCAAGGCCTACGCGATGGCGCTGGACAAGCCGTTCTACGGCGTCAACCACCTGGTGGGTCACGTGGCCGTGGACCAACTCGAACACGGCCCCCTGCCCACACCCACGATCGCCCTGCTGGTGTCGGGCGGACACACCTCCCTGCTGTTGGTCAACGACCTGGCCACCGATGTGGTCTCTCTCGGTGACACCGTCGACGACGCTGCGGGCGAGGCCTACGACAAGGTCGCCCGTCTGCTGGAACTGCCCTACCCCGGAGGTCCACACATCGACCGCGCGGCCAAGGAAGGTGACCCCGGTACGTTGAGCTTTCCACGTGGCAAGTGGGGCGACGGTACCTACGACTTCTCCTTCTCCGGGCTCAAGACCGCGGTCGCCCGCCACGTGGAGGACACCGACCGTGCCGGAGGACGGCTCGTGGTCGCCGACATCGCCGCCGCCTTCCAGGAGTCGGTCGTGGACGTCCTCACCCGCAAGGCCGTGGACGCTTGTGTCGCACACGGGGTGGACACGCTCGTGATCAGCGGAGGCGTGGCCGCCAATTCGGCGTTGCGGGCCCTGGCCGAACGGCGCTGCGCGAAGGCCAATGTCGCATTGCGTGTGCCCCGACCTCGACTGTGCACCGACAACGGGGCGATGATCGCGGCCCTGGGTGCGGAAGTGGTGCGGGCCGGGTTGCCGCCGTCGTCGCTGTCCTTGGCCACCGACACCTCCCTGCCGGTGGAGCAGCCGTTGGCCGAGTGACCTCCTGCCCGATGGAGTGGCCGGGCCATCGGGAAGATCTGGGGCTTTTCCGAGAGAAGGGGCCCGGTGTTCGAACCCCGGTACGAATTTCGGGGCGCGACGTGGGCCAGTGGGTGTGAGAGGAACCCCACGGTCCGGTGGGTGGTGCTGAGTACGCAGATGTGTGTAGTGTCGGAGGAATGTAAGCCTCTGGTGAAGATCGGTGTCTCTGTTTCCAGACCACCGCCACCAGAGGCTTTGCTGCTT
>DXDP01000027.1 GCA_019115445.1 Candidatus Nocardiopsis merdipullorum | reverse complement strand
GTAGAGGGTGTCCTGTGTGCCCAACCAGAGATCGGGCCACATGGCCGGCCACTCCTGGAAAAAGGCCCAAAGGACACCCCAGGCCGTACCACCGTCGGCCGAGGCCAGGACGAACGTGTCAACCGGGGTGGTGATCATGCTCCGACTTCCTCGACCAACAAACCGTGCTCCCTCAGGTAGGTGAGCGCCTCGGCCCTGCGCACACCCCGTAGATCCACGCTCAAGCGACCGACGGACTGCCCGGCGACCTTTTCCACGCCACCCACCAAAATATTGACGTCCACGTCGAAACGCCGGGTCAACTCGGACATGAGCGGCTCGTCGTAGGAACGCGGGTACGTCACCACCACCGTGTCGGGACCACCGTGATCGGGCAGCGGGAACAGGGAGCGCGCCAGCAGCGAGGCGGGCGTACCGATCAGGTCGAGGACCCTCCCGGATTCGACGAACTCGCCGTTTTCCATGATCGCCGCGGAGTCACAGATCCGCTTGATGACGTTCATCTCGTGAGTGATGAGCAAGATCGTCAGACCCAGTTCGTCACGCAGGTCGCGCAGCAACTCCAGGATGGACTCGGTGGTGTCCGGGTCCAACGCGGAAGTGGCCTCGTCACTGAGCAGGACCTTCGGCCTCGAGGCCAGCGCCCGAGCGATACCGACACGTTGCTTTTGCCCACCGGACAATTGGGAAGGATGAGCCCGCGCCTTGTCCTCCAGCCCGACCAACTCCAGGAGCTCCCGCACGCGAGTGCGGCGGGTGGCCCTGTCGACACCGGCGATCTCCAACGGGAAACCGACGTTTCCGGCCACGGTCCTGGAGGACAGCAGGGCGAAGTGTTGGTGCACCATGCCTATGTTGCGACGAGCAGCACGCAGACCTGCGCCCCGAAGGGTGGTGAGATCCTCACCGGCGACCTCGACCGTTCCGCTGTCGGGGCGTTCCAGAAGGTTCACCGAACGCAGTAGCGTGCTCTTTCCGGCACCGCTCCGGCCCACGACCCCGAAGATCTCACCGGAGCGGACGTGCAGGTCGACCCCGTTCAAAGCGGTGACCCGTCGCTTCTTCAACCTGTAGACCTTGTGCAGGTCCACTGCGTCAATCACGGCCATCCCATCGACGTCTCCGTGAGGGCGCCCCGGGAACACGCTACGCGCAGGAGAGCCTCACCTTCACCAGGCAACCACGTCCGGGAAGGTGCTTCATCAAAATCCCCTCTCCCCGATGCGTAATATGGGACACATTGACCCCTGTGTCCTTATTCATGTTCGGATTCCCTTCCGAACCACTGAGCACCGTTGTCTACACTCAGGAACGTCCCGCGGCGTCGGCCCGCTCTCCTTCCCGTACGCGTGATTTACGTCCAGGGATCTTGGGCGCGGCACGCCCGGCCCACCTCGGGCACGACATACCGGACACGACGAGTAATCTGCGCCCGCCTCCTCTGCTTCGCGGAAGGACCCGTGCGGGTACAAGGAGCGACCCACCGTGCAGTCCGACGGCCTCGACCGCGTGGCCGACACAAAGGTTCGCCGCACCGACGAAGCGGACCCTTACGCCGACTTCTGGGCTCCGGATCCTCCCTGCCGGCCCTGGAAGGGTGCCCTCTCCATGGCTTTGCGCCGCCTGCCCCGGACGGGACGGCTACGTGCCGGAGCACTCGCCGTGGCCACGAGCGCATTGCTCGTGGGTGTCCCACAGGCACCGGCCTCCGCGCTTCCCATGGAACCGGAGGACATGGAGAGTCTGCGTGAGCGCGCCGACTCCCTCTCCGAGGAGTACGAAGGCGAACTGCGCGACATGGAAGGCGTCATGGAGGAGGCCGAGCGTGCCCAGACCCGCGCAGAAGGCACCCGTGAGGATGTCGAGGAGGCCGAGGAACAGGTTCGCTCCCTGGCCCTTGCCACCTACACCAGCGGTGGGGTGGACCCGGCCATGTCACTGTTTGTCGAGACCGACCCCGAGGAAGTCATCGACCGTGCAGTGATCATCGACTACCTCTCTTCGACCAACCAGGACAAGATCGACCAGCTGGAGCAGGCACTCGACCGTGACGAGGTCGCCCAGGAAAACGCCGAGGAGCGCTTGGCAGAGGTCGAGACGGACCTCGACGAGCTGGAGGACCGGCGCCGCGCCGTACAACGGTTGATCGCCGATCACCCCAACCAACCGATGGAACCGCCGGACAACATCACCCCCCGTACCCGGCAGATGCGAGACCTGGTCATCGAGGAATTCGGACGGGGCGACGAAGTGGGCGGTGTGGGCTGCTACCGCGAGGTGGGCGGCTGGGTCGTCGGCGAGCACCCCAAAGGCCGAGCCTGCGACTTCATGCTCAACGACGACGGACAGACCCCTTCGGAGGAACAGATTCGGCGCGGCTGGGACATCTCCGAGTGGGCCAGGGAGAACGCCGACGATCTGGGCATCATGTACGTCATCTACCGACAGCAGATCTGGGACGTACGGCGTGGGGACACCGATTGGCGAGACATGGCCGACCGGGGCAGCATCACCGAGAACCACTTCGACCACGTGCACATCTCGATGTTCTGACACAGGGCAGCCCCCGCCCGGTGGAACAGCTGTCCTTCCCGAGGAGGAGTTCCACTTCGATGATCATGCTCACCTCCTGTGGCCGCAACCGGCCACCGCGCCATCACCCTCATCACACGCACCACTGATGTGACCACCACGGGTGATGGCCAACGGCGCAGCGTCCCGAAAGATCCACCACGCACCCGCACGAGCTGGGATTTCCTGCCCGAAGCAGAGAACAACCCTCTCGGGACCTTCGTCACGATCGCATTACGAGCAAAGTTTTTTCCGTCCAGTCCAGCACGAATCGATGACGATTCACCTGGTTGGCCCGGACCTACCTGGTACTTCACACCTCCTTGCCGGTTAAGATGCACATGTTCCGCCCCTGGTCCTCGGGACGCCCCCGGCACGGACCCGGTCCAGCGGTCGGTAACCTCCCGGGAATCCCGGGCCTCCCGCCCACGGCGAGGAGCAGCCGCCCCCACTTCACGGGACGACGGAAAAGCCTTCCGCACGTAGGCCCCCGACCCCCGACACAGCCGGACGGGAAAATCGTGGGAACCCACAGGCGGCGAGACACATCCCAATAAGCGGCCAGGAAATTCATCTTCCGGTTAGCAACGCACCGGGCGAGGGGAGCCATGAGCGAACAAGGACCTTACAACCAGCCGCCGCAACACCCCTATGGCGGCGGGGAGTACGGCGAGGGCCAGCCTCCGTACGGGCAGCCCCAGGGTGGCGATCCCCACGGCGGACCCCCCGGGGCACCGAATCCGTCCCACTACGGCACCGGCGGACAGCCCGGCTACGGGCCACCCGGCCCGGGTCAGCCCATGTACGGGGGAGGTCAGCCACCCTACGGCGGCGGCCCCGGCTACACCCCACAGCCCCCGCCCTCGGGGGGTGGAGGCGGAAGCAAGGCGAACCTGTGGATCATCATCGGTGGCGGCGCGATCATCGCTGTACTCGTTGTCGCGGTGATCATCACCTTGATCAGCAACAACAGGGGCGGGGAAAGCACGGTCGCCGAGGAGGACTCCCAGGCCTACGAAGATGCCCAGGACTCCGACGAGTCCC
>DXDP01000275.1 GCA_019115445.1 Candidatus Nocardiopsis merdipullorum | reverse complement strand
TAGGCGACCTCGCGCCAGGTCGCGCTCTCGCCGTAGCGGGTGCATAGCCATGGTCCCAGGCCGGGCTCGGTGGGGGATCGGTGACCGCCGGCAGGCATCTTGTCGCGGAGCAGCCGCAGACGCCACCGTTCCACGATGCCCGAAGGGATACCCACGAGCGGGCCGAACAACGCTGTCAGCAGCACACCGACCAGGACCAGGACACCGATCAGGACAAGGTGGTTGTCCGGGCGGGTGACGGCAAGGCCCAGGCTCAGCATCCACGGCAGGAAGAGGGGTGCGGCCACCGAGAACAGCACACCGGCCACCACCGTGCCGCTGAGTATGTGGGCCAGTCCTTCCCACGGCCAGGAGGTCAGGAGGTATCGCGGGTCGGTCAGTGCCCTCAGTCGAGCCTCGGGGGCACGCGTGGCGCGTGCGGAAGTGTTCATGTCTCAAAGTTAGAAACATCGGGGTCGGTACGGAATCTGTTCGTCCCCCCGACCCGGAGTAGGGGCAGCCCTACCCCGGGAAGGTCCGGTGTGGGGCGATAGAGTGTGCCGACGTGAGTGCCAAACCGCTGATCCCCGATGTCCTGGCTGCCCGCTACGCGTCAGCGGAGCTGACACGGTTGTGGTCCCCCGAGTACAAGGTGGTCGCCGAACGGCGACTGTGGCTGGCCGTGTTGCGTGCCCAGGCCCGTTTGGGGGTGGAGGTGCCCGACGGTGTCGTCGCGGACTACGAGAAGGTTCTCGAACAGGTCGATCTGGCCTCCATCGCCGAGCGTGAGCAAATCACACGCCACGACGTCAAGGCCCGTATCGAGGAGTTCAATGCCCTGGCCGGGCACGAACACATCCACAAGGGCATGACCTCACGGGACCTGACCGAGAACGTCGAGCAATTGCAGATCCGCGACAGCCTGCTGCTGGTGCGTGATCGGACCGTGGCTCTGCTGGCCCGTCTGGGTCGGTCGGCCACCGAGCACGGCGGGACCGTGATGGCGGGCCGTTCGCACAACGTCGCGGCTCAGGCCACCACACTCGGTAAGCGTTTTGCTTCCATCGCCGACGAGGTGTTGGTTGCCTTCGAACGTCTTGAAGGGCTGATCGCGCGTTATCCGCTGCGCGGTGTCAAGGGGCCGGTCGGTACCGCGCAAGACATGCTGGATCTGCTCGGTGGAGACCGTGAGGCCCTCGGCGCGCTGGAGAGTCAGGTCGCGTCCCACCTGGGTTTCGAGCACCGTTTCACCAGTGTGGGGCAGGTCTATCCACGCTCGCTCGACTTCGATGTGCTCACCACTTTGGTGCAGTTGGCGGCGGGCCCTTCGTCCTTGGCCAGGACGATCCGTCTGATGGCCGGGCACGAGCTGGTCACCGAGGGTTTTGTCGAGGGGCAGGTGGGTTCCTCGGCGATGCCGCACAAGATGAACACGCGTTCGTGTGAGCGGGTCAACGGGCTCGCCGTGATCCTGCGCGGCTATGCGTCCATGGGTGCGGAGCTGGCCGGGGACCAGTGGAACGAGGGTGATGTGTCGTGCTCGGTGGTGCGTCGGGTGGCGTTGCCCGATGCGTTCTTCGCCTTCGACGGTCTGGTCGAGACCATGCTGACGGTCCTGGACGAGTTCGGGGCCTTTCCCGCGGTCGTCTCCGCCGAGTTGGACCGTTATCTACCGTTCCTGGCCACCACAAAGATGCTGATGGCGGCGGTGCGGGCCGGGCTGGGCCGGGAGGCCGCACACGAGATCGTCAAGGAGCACGCCGTGGCCTCGGCATTGGCCATGCGCCAGGAGGGTGTGGGCAACGAACTGCTGGACCGCTTGGCCGCCGACGAGCGTTTTCCTCTGGATCGTGCCGCGTTGGATGCCTTGCTGGCCGACCGGCTCACCTTCACCGGTGCCGCGGCCGACCAGGTCGCGGCCGTGGTCACACGTGTGGAGGAGGTTGTGAGCGCGCATCCGGATGCGGCCGCCTACTCCCCCGGCGCGATTTTGTGAGGTCTTGTCGGGGCACGGTCGTCCAAGACCGGGGCCGGGGCCCCGGTCGGACGCAGGGTTCAGGAGGGGACGTGGCCGTTGGCCGCGGCTCTGCCGGTGGGTGCTTGTAGCACCGGGTTCTGCAGTTTTTCGGGTTCGCTCCTCGATCGCTCTGCGCGGTCCTCGCGTCGGCGCAGGGCCATGTCGGAGATGATGGCCAGGCCGAAGGCCAGGACGAGCACGGCGATGACCGCCAGGGTCGTGAGCGCGGTGCCGATGGATGTGGGGTCGATCATGGAAGACTCCGGGGACGAGTTTCGCGCCTGCACAACAACCGTAATAGGTGTTAACTTTCAAACCTACTGTTCACTCCGGTGAAGTGCCTCATACTCGGGGTGCGTTGTCCACCTCGTCGACAGAATCACACACCCCTCACCCCGGGGCAATCAGGTCGACGAACACCTCGGGGTCCACATTGCCGCCGGAGATCACCGCGACGGTGGCACCCGGGTCGCCGGACTCTGTGGTCACCTTCCCGGCCAGGAGAGCCGCGGCGGCCACGGCCCCGCTGGGTTCGGTCACCAAACGTGCCTGGTGCGCCAAAGCAGCCACGGCGTGCGCGATCTCGTCCTCGGTCACGGTGACGATCCGATCCAAACGGGCACGCAGATGTGCAAAGGTCAACTCCGAAAGACCGGCCCGTACCCCGTCGGCCATGGTGCCCTGGGTGCGTTCGGCCGACCAGGTGACCAGTTCTCCCACACGCAGGCTTTCGGCCGCTTCGGCGGCCAATTCGGGTTCGACCCCCACCACACGTACCTTCCGGGAGCTCATCGTCCACGCCGCGGTGGCTATGCCGGAAGCCAGCCCTCCCCCACCGACGGGAACCACGATGGTGGTCACCTCCGGTGACTGTTCCAGGATCTCCAGACCCACCGTGCCCTGTCCTGCGATGATCGTCGGGTCGTCGTAGGGCGGGATGATCGTGAGGTGTTCGGTGCGTTCCAACTCCTGCGCGGTGGACAGGCGTTCCTCGTAGGGGACGGTGATCACGCGTGCTCCGCGGGCACGAATCCGGTCGACCTTGACCCTGGGTGCGCCTTGGGGGACCACCACCGTACATGCCAACCCTTGGGCCTGCGCTGCGCAGGCCAGGGCAAGACCGTGGTTACCGGCGGAGTGTGTGACCACGCCCGCCCGGCGTTGTTCGGTGTCGAGCATCGCAACGGCGTTGCTCGCCCCGCGGAGCTTGAACGCGCCGGTGGGCTGCAAGGTCTCCGGTTTGAGCAGGAACGGGGGGTTCTCCACGGGCCCGGCGGTCAGGGGTGTACGTACGACCAGCCCCTCGATCCGGGCGGCCGCCGCACGGACGGCGTCGGCAGTGACAAGGCTCATCAGGGGTGTATGCCCGCCCCTCACGCCGGTACACGGGGTTGACTTCCTCCCCACGCCTAAAGGCGGGGGATTCCGGAACCACCTACCGGTGGTTCGGGGCTTTCGCCCCGTCACGGGTCGCCCCGTGGCCTTCCTGCTTCGACACCGACCGCCCCGTCCGGGAGGACTC
>DXDP01000274.1 GCA_019115445.1 Candidatus Nocardiopsis merdipullorum | reverse complement strand
TGAACGTCGAAGGGGCCAAGAACCAGGGTGAGTACACAACCACGGAGCGGGGCGAAAAAGGAGCCCGGCCAAGAGGCAGTTTTCCACACCGTGGTCGGCCCCCTCGTGCGGTCTTGGCGTCGGAGCGTGGCCGCCTGGCGCCGGGTCGAGGAGTTCCACCAGCAGGTCTTCGACGCCCGATGGGGACATGCCCGCAAGCGTGAGGCCCAGGACCAGCAGGACACCCTACGTGCCCTACTGCTCACCGAGACCCTGGGTGTGGACAATCCGGTCGCCTACGAGACCCTGGATCTGATTCCGTACATGATCACCGACCTGCACAAGTGGCACCAGCGCATGGGACGTGAGGATTTCGGTATGCCCGGAGGGTGTTGTTGAACGCCCCGATCACCTTCGTCGGCGGCAAGGGCGGGGTCGGCAAGACCACCCTTGCCGCCGCGTGTGCCCTGTCCCTGGCCGACCGGGGCAAAAAAACACTGGTGCTGTCCATCGACCCCGCACACTCACTCGGTGACGCCTTGGAGGTCCGGCTCGGAGACACCCCGGTACCTGTTGCCGAGGGACTGTGGGCCGTCGAACCCGACGCCGAGGCCGCCGTGGGCCGCCGGATCGCCCAGGTGAAGGAGGACGCCCGGGATGCGGTACCCCGCGAGGTGATGCCCGCGGTGGAACGCCACCTGGAACAGGCAGGATCCAGCCCCGGAATGACCGAGTCCGCACTGGTGGACCTACTGGTGGACCGTATGGAAGAGGTCGGAGACACCTGGGAGGCCCTGGTCGTGGACAGTGCTCCCACAGGCCATTTGTTGCGCCTGCTCAACCTCCCGACCTTGCTCACCCCGTGGGTGCTGGGCCTGACCCGGCAGCGGGAGAAGGCACGCCGGGCCGAAGCGTTTGCCGACGTGATCAGCGATACGGGACCGGAGCAGGACGAGGACCCTCTCCTGAGACGTCTGCACGCCCGCCGTGCACGCCTGGAACGCGCGGCGTCCCTGTTGCGCGAGCGATCCCGGGTGATGCTGGTGACCCTGGCACGGCGCATGGTGCTGGCAGAGACCGAGCGTGCCGCCACACAACTGACCGAGGCGGGGTTCACGCTCGGCCCGGTGGTGGTCAACCAGCTCCCGCCCCAGGACGTGGTCGGCCCCGACACCGCCGAGGCCCTGGCCACCATCCGGAAGCGTTTTTCCGGCCCGGGCGTGGTGGAGTTGCCACTGCGTGAGAGCGAACCCACCGGGCCGGAGCAGTTGAGGGCGCTCATCGCTCTGCTCGCGTCGAGTCGGGCAGAGCGTACACGCTACGATTGGTGAACGATCGGCGACGTGACTGCATCGGTCAAGGCTTGTAACAGCAGGTGGCACTCTCCTGCCGGTTATCGTTGACGTCATGGGTCGATCGGCGGAAGACGACAGATTCGAGGTGGGGGGCGATGTGGCCGGCCCGGTGGTCAGTGACCGCATCTGGACGGTTCCCAACCTGCTGAGCATGCTCCGGCTGTTGGGCGTGCCGCTGTTTCTGTGGCTGGTCCTGGTTCCCCAGGCCGACTGGTGGGCCCTGCTGGTTTTGGCTTTTGCAGGGGTCAGTGACTGGCTCGACGGCAAGATCGCCCGCGCCTGGGACCAGGCCTCACGCCTGGGGCAGCTCCTGGATCCGCTCGCCGACCGGCTCTACATCTTCGCCGCCTTACTGGGGCTGGTGGTACGGGGCATCGTCCCGTGGTGGCTCATGGCCATCCTCGTCGTGCGTGACGTACTCATCCTCGGGGCTCTGCCGTTGCTGCGCTACTACGGTTATGGGCCACTACCGGTCAACTTCGCGGGCAAGGCTGCCACGTTGTGCCTGCTCTACGCATTTCCCCTGCTGTTCCTGGGCGGATACGACGCACTCGTGGGAGATGTGGCCAGAATTATGGGTTGGGCCTTCGCTCTGTGGGGAACGGCTCTTTACTGGTGGGCCGGACTGCTCTACGCCGTACAGGGACTGCGTCTGATCTCCCAGACCCGCCGTGACGAACGCGCTGATCACGCGGCTGCACCTGTGGAGGTCGCTGACAGCGACGCCGAGTTCGACGCGCGGGACGGATCGCCTCGATCCGAACGGGAGCGCTGACGGACAGCCCGCGGCGGCCCCCGCGGTTCGGTGGATGCAAGTCCACCGGCGGGTTTTCCGGTAGGGGCCGTGTCCCGGACCGGACGACGAACCGGCGGCCCGGCTCACCGCGAGTCCTGTCGGATCGAAAGGGAGTGTCGTCTCCACATGAGAACATGTCCCACCGCGCGCAACGGTGCGCGTTCCGAAGACCGTCTTCCCGTCGCGGACTCCGACGGCACAGCTGTACGGAGGTACTGGCGATGAGCATGCCCGACCGCCCCGACGACGCGCCCGAAGGGGCGCAGGAAGCACCCCCGATGAAGGCCGTGGTGATGGCCGGTGGTGAAGGTACCCGCCTGCGGCCCATGACCGCAAACCAGCCCAAACCGCTGTTGCCAGTGGTCAACAAGCCCATCATGGAGCACGTCCTGCGGTTGCTCCACAAGCACGGTTTCACCGAGACGGTCGTGACCGTGCAATTCCTGGCCACCCTCATCCGTAACTATTTCGGTGACGGGGAAGACTACGGAATGACGTTGCACTACGTCGCCGAGGAGGTACCGCTCGGCACCGCGGGCAGCGTCAAGAACGCCCAGGAACACCTGCGCGGAGAGCCGTTCATCGTCGTCTCCGGTGACGCGCTCACCGACATCGACCTGACCGACATGGTCCGCTTCCACAAAGAACGCGGCGCCAAGGTCACCATCGCCCTGAAACGGGTGCCCAACCCGCTGGAGTTCGGCATCATCATCGTCGACGAGCAGGGCCGTATCCAGCGTTTCCTGGAGAAACCCACCTGGGGACAGGTCTTCTCCGACACCGTCAACACCGGCATTTACATCATGGAACCGGAAGTGCTGGAGAGAGTCGCCGAAGGAGAGGTGGTCGACTGGTCCGGTGACGTCTTTCCCGAGCTGCTCGAGGAGGGCGAACCACTTTACGGTTATGTCGCCGACGGCTACTGGGAGGACGTGGGTACCCACGAGAGCTACCTCAGCGCCCAGGCCGACGTGCTCTCGGGCAAGGTCGAGGTGGAGATCGACGGGTTCGAGGTCTCCCCGGGGGTGTGGGTCGGTGAAGGTGCGGAGGTCGACCGCAACGCCGTTCTCAAGGGCCCTTTGTATGTGGGTGACTACGCCAAGGTCGAGGCCGGGGCCGAGCTACGGGAGTACACGGTCATCGGCAGCAACGCCGTGGTGCGGGCCGAGGCCTTTGCCCACCGCACCGTGCTCCACGACAACGTGTTCCTGGGTCGGGGCGCGAATCTGCGAGGCACGGTGATCGGAAAGAACACCGACATCATGGCTGCGGCCCGGATCGAGGAAGGTGCGATCGTCGGTGAGGACTGCGTCATCGAGTCCGAAGCCTACGTCCACAACGATGTCAAGGTCTATCCGTTCAAGACCATCGAGGCCGGTGCGGTCGTCAGCTCCAACGTGGTGTGGGAGTCGAGGGGACAGCGTTCCCTGTTCGGTCCGCGTGGTGTTTCGGGGCTGACCAACGTCGAGATCACCCCTGAACTGGCGGTGAGGTTGGCCAACGCCTACGCGACCACCCTGAAGAAGGGCGCTGTTGTCACCACCTCCCGTGATGTCTCGCGCGCGGCACGTACCCTCAAACGCGCGATCATCAGTGCGTTGACGGCGGCCGCGATCGAGGTGCGTGACCTGGA
>DXDP01000273.1 GCA_019115445.1 Candidatus Nocardiopsis merdipullorum | reverse complement strand
GTGTCGAGAGACGGGAAGATCACGGGCCCGGACCCGCTGATCGGAAGTGAGGCCCCACCTGCCGTTCGATCACCATGAGACGCCTCTGACCTGCATGGTCTTGGCGATCAACGTCGATGGTGGCCGAGCATCCCCTCGCACTCTCACCCCGGCCCCTACCAGGGCATTCGGCCGAGCACACCGATGTACTTTCCAGGTGAGTTCTTAGTAACGAACAGGGAAACCATTGTTCTTGGTTAAATACCCCCATGGACAAGCGACCAACCGCATTGGTTCTCGGCGGTACGGAATTTCTCGGCATCCACCTGGTGGAGCGTTTGACGATCGAAGGGTGGCAGGTCTCGCTCTTCAACCGGGGCGTCACCAACCCCGACCTCTTCACCTCCCTGGAACACCTGGTCGGGGACCGGGAAGATGACGTCTCCGCCCTGGCCGGACGCTCCTGGGACGTGATCTTCGACCTGTCCGCCTTCCACCCGGACCACATCACCCAGGTCGCCCGACACCTGGCGGGAAACCACGGGCACTACGTCTTCGTCTCCACCGTGTCGGTGTACAAGGACTTCCTCCACCCCGGAACCACCGAGAACTCCCCGCTGGCGACCATCGACGGGCCGATCCCCGACGATGTCGACGGCGAGACCTACGGCCCCTTGAAAGCCCTGTGCGAGCAGCGCGTCGCCGAACTCCACCCCAGCCATGCGATCGTCCGCCCCACGATCATCGCCGGACCGCACGACCCCTCCCACCGCTTCACCCACTGGCCCCTACGACTGAGCGAACCAGGCCCACATGTGGTCCCGCCTGTACTGGACTCCCCCGTGCAGTATATCGACGCCCGTGACCTGGCCGACTGGCTGCTGCGGGTGGGCGCGGAGAAGATCCACGGCGTGTACAACACCGCGGCCGACCCGCTGCCCTTCGGAGAGTTCCTGGAGCGGACGGCCGAGGCGGTCGCAAGCTCCCTGCGCGCCGTGCGCCTGAGCCAAGAGGAGGCCGCCCAGGAGGGGGTGCGCCCCTGGGTCGACCTTCCTCTGTGGCTTCCCCCCGAAGACACCGCCATGCGCGGCTTCTTCCAGATCGACTCCTCTCGCGCCCGCTCCACAGGGCTGCGTACACGCCCTCTGGAGGAGACCGCGCGGGACACCCTCGCCTGGGCGCGGGAGCAGGACGGGAAAGACGCGCCCTTCGGGCTGTCCGCCGAACGCGAAGCCGAGATCGTGGCCACCTACGGAGCCCACACGTGATCCGTCTACCGAAGCTCTACCAGGGTATGGGCTCCTTCCTCACCCTGTGGAGCGGCCAGGTGGTCAGCCTCGCCGGCAGCGGCATGACCCGGTTCGCCTTCATCTTCTACACCTTCCAGACCACCGGCAGTGCGACTCAGGTGCCCCTGGTCACGTTGTTCTCCTTCCTGTCCAAGATGCTCCTGAGTCCGATCGCGGGCCGCGTTATGGATCGTATGGGGACCGTCTCGGCCTGCTGACCGTCGAGATCGGCAGTGGCCTGGTCATTCTCACCGCCGTGCTCGTGTACTTCTCCGGCGAGCTGGAACTGTGGCACCTGTACATCGCCGCCACGGTCGCCGGGGCTGTGGAGGCGCTCCAGTACCCAGCGTTCTCTGTCGATGGACCCGGTACTCACCCGGATGAGAAGGGTGATGGAAGAGCTGACCAAGACGGCCGCGACAGGCTCGGGGTGTGGATCTCCACGGTGACCGGGCGTGAGGAACCTCTCGGTATCATTCACGATCCCAACTACTGGGTGCGACAGGTCAGGGAACCGGTGCGCTTCTCCGCAGCCGTCGACTCACTGGCCAAGCAGGCCGATGGGCCTCTGCTCGAGGCGGGCGCCGGAGGAGACCTCACCTACCTGGCGGGGTTCACGAGCTCGGTCGGGAAACGCGCCGTAGCGGTGCAAGGGCGTACGGCCGACGACGAAGTGCGCGCCTACCTCGGCGCCGTGGGGTTCTCATGGAGTATGGGCGTGCCCGTGACGTGGACGAAGCTGGAACCACGGCGACGAACACCGCTTCCCCCACACCCGATGGAGGGACGGGACCACGGTGCCCTACTCCTCGGGTCGGAGGTGTCCACGGCTGTGGACCGTTCCAAGGAACCCGAACCCCGTGCGGTCGCCGAGGACTCGGGCGACGAAGCGACTTCCGAGGCCGTGCGGACCGGTGCGATATTGCGGATCTTCCAGGACGCGCTGGGACTCTCGGCTGAGAAACTGGACGGCACCTTCCTCACCCTGGGTGGCGACAGTCTGGCAGCCGTCCAGGTCGTCGGCCGCCTGCGCGACGAGCAGGGCGTGACCATGGAGATGGCGGAGCTGATGTCCTCGCCCAGTGTTTCGCGTCTGGCCGCGGAGATCGCCGACCGCCAAGACGGGGAGGAGGACCTCACGGACGCTCTCACCTCCGTGCTCGCAGAGATGGACGCCGAAGGAGAGGACCTCAAGAAACTCGGGGGCGAAAGGTTCCGTACCGGGGAGGACGTACGTTGAACCCTTGGCTGCCCTCCCTTCCCTCGGTCCCGGGTGGCACCCGTGTCCTGTGCCTACCCCCATCCGGCACGGGGGCCGCGTTCTACGCTTCACTGCGGCGCACGCCGGCCCCCGAGGGCCTGGACCTGCTCCCTGTCCAGCTACCCGGCCGCGAGTCGCGCCTGAACGAACCACTCCTGACCAACCTGCGTACCTTGGCCCATCGTGCGGCGGACGAGCTCGGTGAGGAATTCTCCGACGGTCACACGATGCTCTTCGGCCACAGCATGGGCGGGGCACTCGCCTTTGAACTCGCGGTGGAGCTGGACAGACGCGGTGGTCCACGCCCCTCGGCAGTGGTGGTGTCGGCGTGTACCCCACCGCACGCGGAGTTCCTCGGTCTTCCCATGCAAGACGCGCCGGATGCCGAGTTCATCGAGATGCTCCGACGCATGGGCGGTACCCCCGCCGCGTTACTGGCCAACAAGGAGTTCATGGCGATGACGGTTCCGATTCTGCGAGCCGACTTGACCATGTGCGAGACCCACCGTCCCAGGGGGGACGAGTCGCTGACCGTCCCTCTCCTGACCGTGGGCGGAAGCCTGGACGAAGAGGTGTCCGTGGACTGGTTGGCGGGATGGAAGCGGTACGCCCGTGCGGGCTTCGCCGGCGTCGTCGCTCCCGGAGGCCACCACTACCTCCTCGAGCCGGCCGGGGCCCGATCGGTCGCGAACCTCCTACTCAGGGCTCGTGACCTGTCGGCCGAGAACACCCCCACCACACCCCGGTGATCGATCGTCTACACGCCAATGCTCGCCTGCATCGACGGTGACTGTTGTGGACGAGTGCGGGGCCGGCCGCGGTTTTCACCGCGGCCGGCCTCGCCGTGTCACTTCGTACCGTTTCATGCCACCCCATCTCTCCTGAAGCGGGGGTCGCAGGTTCGAATCCTGCCGGGGCCGCCACTCTGACCTGAGGTTCCTCCACATCGGAGGTTCCCAGGGCAGATGCCGGTCACAGTTGGTGAATCAGTTCCACAGTGCTTCCCCCATGCGGTCGACCGCGCCCCGGATCATCCTCTTTCCTGCTGATCCCCGTGGCGTCACCGTGTCGCGATGACAGTGCCCCTTCCTCGAACGATCATGAAAGACACAGATCGAGCAGTACATGCGGGGGGAAGCCATGGCCGGCGAGAAGCGATCCGAGAAGCGGACACCGTCGTCACCGGGAAGTCGCCCGCGGGGTGGTTCGCCCTCCGCGATCGCCGAGGCACTGCACCGCACACCACACCCCGGGCCTCAGCACTGGGGTGGCCCCCGCCCGCGCCGGTCACCTCAGCCGGACCCCTTCTTCTCCACCGCGCTCACCCCGCCGCCTCGGACACGCGACCGCGACACGACGTGAAAGAAACGGTCACGGCATGGGGTGGGGGTCGATCGGGCCGAACACACGGACCGGCCCGAGCGATGTCGCCCCTCAGAGCAGGGGCCGCCACGGGGCGAGGACGAGTTCACTGAACTTCGCGGCGAAGGAACGGCCCTCCCACTCCTGTTCGGTCAACTCGCGTGCGTTGGCCAGGTCGTTCTCGAAAACCGTCTCCATGTGCTTGGCCACCCCCTCGTCGAAGATCTCCACGTTGATCTCGTAGTTGCCGACCAGGCTCAGACGGTCCATGTTGGCGGTGCCGATGGTGCTCCACCGACCGTCCACGGTGGCCGTCTTGGCGTGCACCATCGCGTTCTGGTACAGCCACAGCCGCACACCACCACGCAGCAACACCTTGTACTGTCCACGGGCCAACCAATCGACGAGGACGTGGTTGGAGTTCTCCGGAAGCAGGACGTTGACGTCCACCCCACGGCTTGCGGCCTCGATCAAGGCACGTTGGAGTTCCCTGTCGGGGATGAAGTAGGCCTGGGTGAACAACACCCGGTCCGTGGCGCGGTCCAACGCCTCCAGGAACATCGCCCGAATCGGGTAGATGACCTGTTCGGGAACGTTGCGCTGGACCCGGAACCGAGGGTCCCAGTACCGGTCGCCGGCCATATCCAGTTCCGGCTGGCCATATTTCCGGTTCATGTTCCAGAAGTCGACGAAGGCGTTCTCCAGCTCCCGGACCGCGGGTCCGCGGATACGCATGTGGGTGTCACGCCACTCCGTCGCATAGACCAACCCCACGTTGTAGCCACCGACGAAACCGACCTCGCCGTCGACGGTGAGGATCTTGCGGTGGTCACGTCCGGACTTGCGGATGTTGAGCAGCAAAACCCCGGGGCGAAACGCCGGGTAGCGCAGGACGTGGATCTCGGGTGGAAAATCGAAGAAGGAGCGCGGCACCACGAGGTTGGCGAAGCCGTCGTAGGTGACGTACACCTCCACACCCCGTGCGGCCGCGTCGATGAGAGCCTTTTTGAACTCTCGTCCCACCCGGTCGTCCTTGACGATGTAGGACTCGAACAGCACACGGTGGCGTGCCCTGCGGATCTCGGTGAGCATGTCGTCGTACAGATCGACACCGTAGGTGTAGATCGTGGATTCGCTGTCGCCGACCGTGAACTTCTCCGGAGCCGTGTGGGGGAAGACGGTCCGCTTCGGGCGCACCTTCCGTCTCCAGTGGTTGACGCCCATGACCGTGGCGGCCACCGTCACCTGGGTGGCCAAAACGCCGACGAGTCCCCACTTGATCACCGACCTGATGGATGTGCGTCGCAAAGCCCCTCCCGTACAGGACGTCCGCCACACCGGTAACGGCAAAGAGAGTCAAGTGGAACAACCGTATCCCGCGGGCACGGATCATCCCCTGGCACACCACTCCCCCGTGCCCGTCTTGTCGAGCACGGCTAGCCACGCAATCGGCACACGAGGAGTTCGGTGGTGGGGCTCTCCTCACGATCCCGGACCAGGCGACGTTCCAGGGGATACAGGGCCGCGCCCGCGAGCCAGCCGGTGGGCGGGGTGACCGCTGCCGCACGCAGCATGCCTCCCCACACCTTGCGCCAGGCCAAGGGTGCGTCGACCTGGGCGTTCATGAGCATGAGCATGGGAACTCGGCGAACCACGTCGAAGCCCGCCCGGTCCAGGGCCTGGGAGATCCATCCCAAAGTGCGGTTGACCTGGCGCTGTCCGCGCTGCTCGGTGCGCTGAAGACAGTTCTCCGACATGATCAACCCTCCCCCCGGTCCCAATACTCGGGCGAACTCCTCCAACGCACGGACATAACGAGCGTCGTCGGTGATGTGGAAGAGGACGTCCATGCAGGAGACCAGGTCGAAGGCACCGACCTTCCAGGTACCCAGATCCGCGGCGTCCTGGCGGGTGAAACGGTACTCGGGAAAGCGGGAGCGCAGTCGCTCCACAGCCGCGTCGGTCACGTCACATCCGGTGATCTCGCCCGCACCCAGACGGCCCCACTGGCGTACGTAGAAGCCGGTGCCGCTGCCCACGTCCAGCACTTTGCGCCCACCCGGGTCCAGCCGTGCGGCCTCACGGAGGAACACTTCTTGACGCACCCGGTACATCCACGTGTTGAAGGGCCTTCCCAAGGCCCGGTATCCCACGCCGCTCTCGGTCCAGTCTCCGGCGAGTCGGCGTTCCCAGAAATCTCGGTGCTCACTGTGCGTAGCCATGCAACCACTTTTGCACCGGTCACCGTTGTTGTCCCGCTGCGCCACCGCGTGTCCGAGGCAGGCAGGGGCAAGAACCCCTGTCGGGGGTCGTGATCTTCCCGGGCCATAATGCAGCCATGTCCCTTCCTCGTGTCATCGCCATCGATCTGGACGGAACCCTCCTCGACAACAACAGCGCGGTCACCGATCGGTCCCGCCGCGCCCTGACCTCGGCCACAGAGGCCGGTGTGCGTGTGGTCATCGTGACCGGCCGGCCACCGCGTGACACCGACGCCATCGCCGCGCTGTTCGACTGCGCCGCCGTGGTCTGCGCCAATGGGGCTCACATCCGTGTCCCGGGCCAGGACACACTGACCCGGGAGTTCGACCGTGACAACGCGGAAGAGATTTTGAAGGTGCTCCCCGAGGCTCTGCCCGGTCTGGGGTTCGGTGTGGACACCGGCACCGAGTTCTTCCACGACACCGTTTACGCACAACACCTTCCGGCCTGGGGGTCACGTCGCGATGTGGGTGGGGTGCTGGATGACCCCAAGGAGCTGCTCGATGTGGCTTCCCCCCTGCTCAAGATCGTCGCCCGGTCGAGTACCCACCCGGTGGACCACATGCTCGCGACCGCCGAGGGATCGATCGGTCAACTGGCCGATGTGACCTACTCGGGTGGGTACGGGCTGGTCGAGATCAGTGAGACCGGGGTGAACAAGGGCAGCACCCTCGAACTCCTGTGCAAGGACTGGGGGGTGGCGGCCGAGGAGGTCGTCGCCTTCGGTGACATGCCCAACGACCTTTCCTCACTGACGTGGGCGGGGGCGGGGTACATGATGGCCAACGGCCACCCTGCGCTGGCCGACCCGGGACTCGGTCTGCTGCAGGCACCGGCCAACCACGAGGACGGTGTGGCTCAAGTGGTGGAGGAGCTCCTGGACCGGCACCGGGCCGCATAGCGGCTCACAGCCGTGGAACAAGCGGTGGTTCGGCGAACTCCCCCGTTCTCGATGCAGTGGGCGATAGCGTTGACAAAACGCGTGAAGGCACGCTGCCTGGACACGGGGTGGGGGAAACCTTGGGCCGGATCACGGTACGGGAGAAGGTACTGAGGATCAGGGACGGTGCCGTCGACGAGCGGGTGGACACACTGGTCGCCGAGGAACCGTTGGAGATCCGACTGAACGGCAGAGCTCTGACCGTCACGATGCGCACGCCCGGCCACGACTTCGACCTCTCGTCCGGGTTCCTCGTCGGTGAGGGGGCCATCACCCGCAAGCAGGACGTGGTCACCATCCGCTACTGTGCCGGGGCCACCGAGGACGGTGCCAACACGTTCAACGTCGTGGACGTGTCGTTGGCGGGTGGTGTCCCCGTCCCGGAGGCCTCCTTGAAGCGCAACTTCTACACCACCTCTGCCTGCGGGCTGTGCGGCAAGGCGAGCCTGGACGCAGTACGCACCAAGGCCCCTTGGCAGGTGGCCGAGGACCCGGTACGTGTGTCCCCTCCGGGGTTGGCCGTGCTACCAACGCGGCTGCGCAAGGCCCAGCGGGTGTTCGACCGTACGGGTGGTCTACACGCGGCCGCGTTGTTCACCCCGGAGGGGGAGCCGCTCGTGGTGCGGGAGGACGTGGGCCGGCACAACGCGGTGGACAAGGTGATCGGGTG
>DXDP01000026.1 GCA_019115445.1 Candidatus Nocardiopsis merdipullorum | reverse complement strand
CGCAAGGTGCGCTCCACCTTGACCCGCTTCGCCTCGACGGGGGGGCACCGGGCGGCTGTCGAAGAAGGGGGTTCTGTGGCTCCGTCCTTCGGACGGAGCCCAGGCCACCACACCCCCGACGGGCAGCCATGGTGATCAACCAACGATCTCGGCCACACGGGGGGTGAACCCGGAGCGGGTGATCAGCAGCGTAGTACCCCACCTGCCCCCGGAGGTGGAGGCGAACCCGGAAGACGTGGTGCATTCGGGACCGCATAGGGGTTGGGTGCTTCGGGCCGGGGACTCATCCTCGCTCGGCCTTTCCAGAACCGGCGCTCAGCCGCCACCTGGAGACGGTGCTCGAGCCGATTGTGGGTCGAACACAAAGGTTGAATGTTGTCGACCCTGCTGGACCCACCCCGGTGGAACTCGACCCTGTGGTCCGCCTGCGTGAACCTGATCGGCACATCACAGCCCTGGGCCCAGGCACACGTGGTGTGGCCGTGAAAGGCCGCCGCCCGGGTACTGGCCGAAACCACCCGCCGGGTGCTGTCGACCGACACGACCCGACTCGAGACCGGGTCGGTGACCAAGCGACGGATCACACTGTCGGGCAACAGTGCACGCACCTCGGCCAAGGCCAACACCTGCCCGGTGTCGGTCACCGCGGGCCCATCACCTTCCAGACCCACCAGGGTGGTCCAGGGCACGGTGATGTTGACCCGCGACAACGTCCCCGACCCTTCTCGGCACGCCTGGTGAGCCAGGGCGAACCGGTGCAGGTTGGTCCAGGCGTCGTAGGTGCGCTGCTGACGATCATCCACATACTGCTCGGGGGTGGTGAAAGCTTCCAGGGCGGCCTTGAACAACTCCGCGTCAGCGGCCCCACCCCAGGCACGGAACACAAAGACCCCGTCCAGGGTCTGATGCAACACCGCACCCCGGTCGGCGTGGGCCTGCTTCTCCTGGGAGTCGATCTTGGTGGGGTTGAACCAAACCCCCAAGTCCCGGGCCAGCCGGTCCAGGGCAGCCACCGAGGCTTGCGGTACTTGGCGTTTGTGGGCGAGCAACCCGCTCTCGATCATGCGCCCATAGGTACCGGCATCCGTGTGATGGGCCGTGTCACGCTTCTTGGTTTCGCGTTCAACCGCCCGCGCGATCACACTGGCTTCACCCAGAGAAAGGTTGTTGTCCCAAAACTCCGTAGCGGTTTCGGGCAACTCCTGGCGATGAAAAGCGTAGGCAAGACGGAGCAGGTCTGTGGCTTCTTTACGGCTCTTTCCGAAAGCGTGGGTGATCCAGGTGACCAAAGTACGCTGACCACCGCGCTCCAACAGGGCCCCGCTCTCCTCGACCTGGACCAGGGGCAGGAGCATGACGAGTAGCGCCCGCCCTATGAACTGGCCGGCAAGGGTGGTGTGGTCCAACAGCTCTTCTTCGGCGCCGAAGGGTACATCGGCGGTGAAGCGTTCGTGGATTCCTTTCTCAAAAGCACTCAACATCGCATGGAACGGAGAGCTTCCGTTCGATGCGGCATTGGTTGCTTCAGAAAAATCAGTCACATACTTATGGTAACCGCCCATGCCTCGCCAGAGCAGTTGTCCACAAGCTGCATCAGTCTTGAACGAAGTATTTTTCCGGCCCTTCTTCGAAGTGTCTTTTCCACGCCCTGTGGAAAGTCACCGTGGCGCAGCAGAGATGGGGTACGCGCACACCCGGTGCGTTGGGCTCAATGCCGGACCCCGGAGGACCTGAGGCTTGCGGCACGGCCCGAAGGGCCGGGCCACACAGTGCCCTTCCCCGACAGCCGCCTGGTGCGCCGTCGGAGCGAAGCGAGTCAAGGTGGAGCGCACCTTGCGGACCGAAGGTCCACCCCGCGTCTACCTTGACGCGCGCAGCGAGACGGCCACAATCACGCGGGCGGGGAAGGAAACCCCGCGAGCCGACCCGGGACGCCCACCCCAAGGCAGACCCACAGCCGCACACGGCCCCACACCTTCACGACCAAGCATGCCCCACAGAGCCCCCTGCACCGGCCCGAACAAAGAGAGGTTAAAGGACTGACCGTTACCCGGCCTCCTGGTGTGTAGCCACCGGACCTCTCGGGCAGGAGGCGCGACAGGGGAAAAAGTACGACCAACGGGGAGGTTGTCATGTCAGCACCTGCGAGCCCGGTAACGGACAAGAACTACAACCTGATCTGGGCAGTCCAGCAGTCGCTGGAGAACGTCTGGCAGCTGGAAACCTACATCAAGGACGCCGAGCGGCAGGGCGACGAAGAGCTCGCCCGGTGGTTCCGCCGCATCCAGGAGAACAACCAGAAGGCCGGCGACCAGGGTAAGCAGATGCTCATGGACCGTCTTCGCCAGTAGAGCGACCGCAACGGTCGACGCGGACCTTCGTCCGCACCACACCAACACAAGGGTGTCCTCGGTAGAGCCGAGGGCACCCTTTTCTATGCGTTATGCGCATTACGGGTAGGGCCTGCTCACCAGACGTCCAGGACTCCCCCTCGGCGACAACATCTCCACGATGTCCGGCGTCTACCTTGTGTAGGGAATTGTTCAACCCTTCTGCTGGACCCTGGTGAGGTGCTGTGAAGTCGTCGGTCGCGGTGGCTGCTGTGGCTGTTCTCTTGTTGTCTTCCTGCTCGGTGACCGAAGAAATGGGTCAATGGTTCGCTGGGCTGAAAGAGGAGGAGTGGGAGCCGATTCAGGACCTGGAATATCCGACTTCGGTGAGTGAGGTTGCGTGGCGCTGGGAGGTTCCTGAAGGCAACGATACACCGCGTGTAGGAGCGATCCCGGTGACTGGGGGTGTTGGTGCGGTTCTGGATGACGGAATCATCGCTCTTTCTGCTGAGACCGGGGGAGAGATGTGGTCCTATCAGGTTTCTGGGAGTGAGGTTTTCAAGGCTACTTCCAGCGATGGGCGTTACTTCGTTCTTCAAATAATGGACTCAGAGGATGAAGACGCGCCGCCACGGATGATCATACTGGACTTAGAGACCGGAGAGCCTGTTGAGGACTATCTTCTCGGTGGTGGTGCT
>DXDP01000272.1 GCA_019115445.1 Candidatus Nocardiopsis merdipullorum | reverse complement strand
TCAGGCGTGCACCCGCACCACACCGGCGAAGTTGTCCATTCGTACAGAAGTGATCCGCACGTTCAATCCGGTACGCGGTGCCTCCAGCATCTGTCCGTCACCGAGATAGATCGCCACGTGGGAGATGTAGTCGGGCGCTGTGGGGTCCGAACGCCAAAAGATCAGGTCCCCGCGCTGGATGTCCTCGTAATCCACGCGTGTTCCCGCGTTCCACTGGTCGTGGGTCACACGCGGGATGGTCACGCCCTCTTGCCGAAAGGCCCACTGCAACAGGCCGGAGCAGTCGAAGCCCTCGTTCGGTGTGGTGCCGCCCCAGAGGTAGGGGACACCGAGTTGGGTCTTTGCGTTGGAGATGACGTCCTCGATGACCGAGGGTGGTACGGCCTCACCGGTGTTCAAGGGCTCGGGGGCGTCGGCGACCAACTGCAACGAGGCCTCGTGGTCCTGCAGAACCTCCTCGAGGGCACCGTGCAGTTCGAACAGATCGGCTTCGGGAGCATGGACGACAAGGGCGTTGCCCTCGGGCACACCGAGCTCGGCGGCGCTCTCCCGGGAGATGAGGGCGTCGATCCCGGTGATACCGGACGTGGCGTGTGTCCACACCTCCAGGGGGACCTCGCCCCGACCACCGGCGACGGTCACCTCGCTGCCGACCTCCAGGTCGCGTTCGGTACCGACCTCGTTGGACAGGGCGATACGACCCTCGGCCACGCCCTGCCAGATGTCGTCCGATTTCGCGGACGGTTCGGGTGCGTGGTTACGAAAACTGGACGGGTTGACCCCCAGGACGGAAGTCGGCTCACCGTCGATCTCCACGCGCGCGGCGTCGACGGTCAGGACCTTTTCGACACCGTCGATCCCGCGGACCGCGGCCACGGCCTCACGAGGCAACGATTCGGGGGCCACCGCGAAATATTCGACGCTGCGGGCCTGATGGAAGGGTGACACGTAGGCGTCACGCCTGAGGTCGGCGGTATCGGCGGTGTCGGGGCTGGGGGTCCGGGTTTCCTGCGCCCGGGGATCGGTGCCGCTGGGATCGGAGGCATCGGGGGAGGACGGCACCTGTGCGCTGATCGGAGGTCTTTGCTCCACCACCGGGTCCGCCCAGACGGGGCCGACTCCAAAGGCGGTGAAAGCGACCGCGAAGACCGCGGTGGTTCCGGCGCGAGTACGGCTTCGCACGGGAAGGCTTCACCCTTTCTCTGGGCCGTTCGGGGTCGGATCCCCTTGCGCCACACGGCCTGTCGTCATGTTTTCCGCATCCAACAATGGGCGGACACGGGAAAGTTTGCAAGGTACCCACGCCGGCCGATATCGGACGTGCATCGGGTGGCCACCTTCCCGTTCCCCACGGTTCGGCGGCACTTGTCGAACCGTTGCAAGATCATCACAGGTGGGAGCGTTCGTCGGTGACGGTGGTGGCAAGGGGGAAACGGACCGGGGTCTGTCCGAAAAGAATCTTCCGGGTACGAATTTCTGCCTCGGACATCGCACGTACCGCCGTGTCGGCCAGTTCCCGTGGTACGTGCAGGACCACCTCGTCGTGCATGAAGAAGACCACCCCGGCGCCCTCCGGAAGTGGGCCCGCCACCTCGACCAGACGTTGCCGTAACGAGGCCAACAGCACCATCGCCCACTCCGCTGCCCCGGCCTGCACCACGAAGTTGCGGGTGAAACGGCCCTGTGCGCGACGCCGTCGATCCCCATCGGGTGCGGACACGGTCGTGTCCCAGGTCCGAGGGGCCGGTGATGTGCGCCCCAGCCAGGAGCGGACGGTGCCACCGTTCTCCCCGGTGCGGGCTGCGGCGTCCACGTACTCCAGTGCGCGCGGGTAGGAGCGACGCATCATGGCCAGCAGTGGGACGGCGTCCCCGGAGGTTTGGCCGTACAAGGCGGAGAGCACCCCGATCTTGGCGCGTTCACGGTCACCCGCCACGTGTTCGGCCAGGGTCGCGTACAGGTCTTCCTCCGCGGCTGCCTCGGCCAGGGCCCGGTCACCGGAGACCGCCGCGAGAATTCTGGGCTCGAGTTGTCCGGCGTCGGCACGTACCAGGACCCAGCCCGGGTCCGCCCGTACCGCCCGGCGTACGGCCTTGGGGATCTGCAGGGCCCCACCACCCCGGGTGGCCCAGCGCCCCGAGACGACCCCGCCGACGACGTAGTCGGGGTGGAAACGGCCCAGCAGCTGCCCGCTCGGTCCTTTCCGAGTACGCACCCAGGTGTGGAGCCAGGTCCACCCGCAGGCCGAGTGCAGGCGGGAAAGTTCCTTGTAACGCAGCAACAGTGGGGCCGCCGGGTGATTCACCTGTTCGAGGATCCACGAGCGGGTGGAGTCCACCGGGTGACCCGCCCTGGACAGTGCCCTGAGGACCTGGGCCGGGGAGTCCGGGTTGAGGTCGTGCCCGAAGGTCCGGGAGATGCGGGCCGCCAGGTCGGCGAGTTCACGAGGACGGTGCCCGGACTGTGGTCTTGGTCCGAGGAGTTCGGTGAGGACCTGGTCGTGTACATCGGGCCGCCAGGGCAGGCCGTCGTGGCTCATCTCCGCGGCGGCGAGCCCAGCGGCCGACTCCACAGCGGCCAGCAGCCGCACGCGTTCGGCCCCGTCCAGGGCTGTGATCCGTTTTTGCTGGTCCTCGTGCACCTCGGCCACGGCCGTGATCCGGTCGGTGCCCGGGGGCAGTGTGGAACGGTCGGCCTCGAACAGTGCCGGCTGTGCGTGTGTTCCCTCCCCTGCCCCGCGCACCGGGTCGTCCGGGACGGGCAGGCCGTGCAGTCGGGCCCACGCCGCACCAAGAGAGCAGGGTTCGCCGTGGCGCGCCTCGTACCCCAGCAGGAGCGCCTCGACCAGGGCCAGGTCGTGACAGCGTAAGACCCGCACCCCGGCACGTACCAGTTCGGGGTAGAGGTCTTCCCAACCCGACCACACCCAGCGGGGTGGTTCGGGCCCTGCGTGCTCGGCCTCGTGGACGGCCGGGGCCAGAGCGGGCACATGCCGGACCGGGCTCGACCCACTGCCCAGTTCTCGAAGCCATCCCCCGCCCTCGCCGTCGGCGACCACCGCAATCCGCATATGACCAGTCTTCCCGACACCGGTGACATTTCGGCCAAGGCCCAAAAAGGGCGAAACACCCGATACCAGCGGCCCCTCAGCGGCCGGGACGCACCACGTTGGCCAACGGCTCACCGGTGGCCCAGCGGGCGAGCTGGGCATCCATGAACGCGCGTGCCCGCGGGTAGAAGGCCGCCGACCCACCGGCCACGTGAGGTGTGATGTAGACCCCCGGGGCCTGCCACAGCGGGTGCTCCACCGGTAGTGGTTCCGGGTCGGTGACATCCAGTGCCGCACGGATCCGACCTCCCTCGGCCAGGAGTGCGTCGGTGTCCAGAACCGCTCCTCGTCCCACGTTCACCACGAGCGCGTCATCACGCAACAGGGAGAACTCGGGGGCACCGAACAGACCCCGGGTCCGTTCGGTGAGCGGGGTGATCAGGACGACGATGTCTGCCTCCGGCAGCAGGGAGTGCAGTGCGTCCGCACCATGCACGTCCTCGTCCGGGCGGGCACGTCCGGCCAGACGCACCACCGTGGTCTCGAACGGCAGCAGGCGCTGCTCGACGGCGCGCCCGATACTTCCATGGCCGACGATCAACACCCTGGAGTCGGCCAGAGAACGCTGCGGCACCGCCGCCCAACGGCGCTCGCTCTGGTCGATCGCCCACCGGGGCAGGTCTCGTTGCGCGGCCAGGACGAGCCCGAGGACGTGCTCGGCGGTACTGGCGTCGTGCAGGCCACGCCCGTTGCACAACGTGACCCCGTCCGGGAGCAGGGGCAGGATCTGCTCGTAACCGGCCGAGACCAGCTGGAGGACCTCCAGTTCGGGCATCCGGGCGATGATGTCGGTGGATTCGTCCACACCCTGGGTGGAGGGGCTGTAGGGCACCTGGTAGAAGGTCACCTCTTCCAGGCCCGTACGCGGGGCCACTCCCCCCGCGTACACGTCCACCTGAAGGGAGTTCGGTGCGTTCTTCCTGTTCTGTTCCCACTGCACAAGTGCTCGGGCGCCCATGTGGCTGTACACCTTTCACCGCTGTATCCGTGTCGGGCGCCACCTCAGGTCGTGTTCGGTGCGCCGTCGAGGGAAGTGTTCCCACCAGTGTGCCCTTGACGCGACGGCCCGGGCACCGTGCCACCTGCCGGTTTCCCCGTGCGACGGGCTCGCTGCACCACCGGTCGCCAAGGTCACCCCGGACCGTACCGGGTACCGGTCAGCCCCTTGCCCGAGCCAACTCGTAACAGGCCACCGCGGCGGCGGCCGTGACGTTGAGGGAATCCACGTCACGGTCGGTCATGGGAATGTGTGTGCGCACGGTGGCACGCTCCATCCAGTGTGTGGAAAGACCGTCGCCCTCGGTGCCGAGCAACAGCCCCACCCGGTCGTGGGGGGCCAGGGCCGTGATCACCTCGCGCAGGGGAAGGGATCCTTCCCCCGGGGTCAGCGCCAAGAGGTGAAACCCCGCCTCCCGCAGGAGATCCGGTCCCCCGTACCAGTCCCCGAGCCGGGTGTGGGGCAGGACGAAGACCGCCCCCATGGACACCTTCACCGAACGCCGGTAGAGCGGATCCGCACAGCGCGGCGAGAGGACGACTGCGTCCACGCCCAGCCCGGCCGCGTTGCGGAAGATCGCACCCACGTTGGTGTGGTCCACCAGGTCCTCCAGCACCACGACCCGGCGGGCGTGGGTCAGGACCTCTTCCAGGGAAGGCAGGGCGCGGCGGTGGAAGGCCGCCAACGCACCCCGGTGCAGGTCGAAGCCGACCAGCCGGTGCGCGGTGTCCTCACTGACCACGTAGAGCGGTGCGGTGAAGCCGGAGACCACGTCGTCGAGCGCCCTTGCCCGCCGTTCGGTGAGCAGGAAGCTACGGGGGGCAAACCCTGCCGCTGCGGCACGGCGGATCACCTTGTCACCCTCTGCCATGAACAAGCCGTGTTCGTGCTCGAGGTGACGACGCAGATTCACATCACGCAAACGGGTGTAGTCGAACAGGCGCGGGTCGGCGGGGTCACTGACCCTGATGATCTCCATGTCCTCCATCGTCACCGATGCCCGCGTGCCGTTCGAACCGGTCAACCCAGCTGATCGGTCAGGACGCTCAGGCGCTGCCAGCGGGCCTCCTCGCAGGAGCCCTTGCGGGTCAGCGTCGTATCGACCTCCTGCCCCTCCCACACACCGGTGATGGTGGCCTCTTGGGGGCCGTACACGTTGTCGGTACACACCGTGCCCTCACGAACCTCGGTGAAGAGCGCCTCGGCACCGTTTTCGGGCAGGGGTTGGGGATCGTCCTCCGGAGCCTTTTCCGGTTCGTCCTGTGGTTCCTGGTCGTCCTCGGTCGCAGAATGCTCGCTTTCGAGTTCCTCGGCGGCCTCGGCCAGCGCGGCGCACACCGAGTGGTCCTCCTCCAGGTCCCCGGTACAGGACAGGGTCTGCACCCAGGCACGCCCGTGGTCACTGACGTGTACCTCCAGGTGCCCGACCGGGCCCTCCACCCGCTCTTCCTTCTCGGTCTGCTCTGTTTGCGGCCCCGCTTCCGGAAGGGCCGCGTGGGTGGTCGTCACGTCCGGTGACGGGAGCATCGACGGACCGACGACCGCCGCGTAGGCGAGCGCTCCGACACAGCAGGCGCCGGTCAGAAGCACGGTGCCGAGTGTGCCTCGGTTCCGATCGTCACGATGCGAGTGGGGCATGCCTCAACCTTCGGGGATGGGTCGGTCACAGGGGTGGCCGCGACGCGCCGGATCGGTGCAGGCCCCAGGGGAGAGGGCCGCTACGACCTCCGGTACGTGGTGGCTCCGGGAGATGCACAGTAACAAAGCGATCACCCCGCCCGAGCAGGGAGTTCTCGAAAAAATCTCCGTAAACACGTCCCTGCCTGCAAAAACTCATATTTCAGACGGGTTGCTCGCGGTGGGTGTGACCTCTTCCGCTCGCCCATTACCAACGAGTAAGGTCCTGGTGAGCGAACATTCGCGGCATAAAGTTGTTCAATCATGTCTTACCCGATGTGACGCCGTCTGTCCCTCGATGGTTCGCGCACCCACAACCGCGAAGTGCTGGGGCGCACGTGTACACCCCCGAGCACGCCCAGGGGGTGCGCCCCCGGCAAAAAGCCCCAGTACGACCGGCCCCGGCGGCCCACACCGGCGCCGGACACAGCTACGCCCTCGGAGTTCCCGTGTCCACTGGACGCCATCGTCTTCCCTCACCGACCGCCACAACCGCACGCAAGGCGGTCGGGTCGCCGCTGGGGATCGCGGCGATCATCGTCGCGATCATCGCCGTGGCGGCGATCGCGGTACCCGTCGGTCTTGACATGCTCGGTTGCGGAGACACCCGCTACCTCAGGGTGTCCACCACCCAGAGCATGGCCCCGGTCCTGCGCGAGGCCGCCACGGAGTTCAACTCCGAGGAGCACAGCTACAGCGGGGAGTGCATCTATGCCCAGGTGGACGAGATCGCCCCGCACCGGATCATGAACACCCTGACCAACAATCAGACCGGGGATTCCACCATCGCCCCACACGTGTGGGTGCCCGAATCCTCCGCGTGGGTGGAGTTGGCCCGGGTTTCCGACGGCGGCGCCCACGGGCTCGAGACCGATCCGCCCTCACTGGCGAGCTCACCGGTGGTCATGGCCGCACCCGCAGGTACCAAGGGCATCGAACAGGGCGAAGTCGAATGGACCACGGTTCTGCCCGACGCGCGCGACCCGGAACGGCCCGTGGTCATGGTCGACCCCAACCGTGGGGCCGACGGCATGACCGTCATGCACGCCATTCGTGAACACCT
>DXDP01000271.1 GCA_019115445.1 Candidatus Nocardiopsis merdipullorum | reverse complement strand
GGCATATGGCCTGTCCGTGAGCCTGGCTCAGAAATGGAATCGTCAAGGCAGCAGGGGTGGCGCCAAGGCCGGGCGCCACCCCTTTCGTGCTTGCCTGTCCTTCCACGGTGTTGGCCCGGTTCTCCCGCAGGCCCGGCAACAGGACATGTAACCAGTGAGTAGCTTCTGCTTCCGTCGGCAGCGCACGCGCATGTACTTGTACGCTCAGATCCGTGACCGGAATCGTCACGCATCAGGGTTGCTTGTTGAGGTAGCGGTAGATGGTGGGGCGGCCGACGCCGACCTCGGCGTCGGTGCAGTGGCGCAGCGTCCCTTCGTCCTCGCCCGTGCACCACGGCCGGATTCCCCTGACACCGCGGGCGATCTCGCGCGGCTGCTGTCCAACGCCGAGATTGCGGCCGCCCTGGTGCTCGGCGCTGAAACGGTGAAGACCTACGTATCGCGTATCTTCACCAAGCTGGATCTGCGTGACCGGGTCCACGCGGTGATCCTGGCCTGCCGGACGGGCCTGGTGCGTCCGCAGGTATGAACCTTCACCGGCCCGGAGCTGAACCCGACCGCCTCCTCATACAGTGCTGGACGGGTCCTGCCGGTGCCAGTACGCGGCGAAGAGCCCCTTGGTCGATGAAGAGCGATGCCGTGCGGCTCTGGAAACGTTGAGAAGCACCAATGCCCGGGAGCGGATGCAGCGCGCCCTGACCACGCCCTTGCCGTGCAGATGGCGGCCACTCCCTGGCTGGAAGTGCCCGACATCACCGTGATGTTCGTGCTCGGTGATCCTGGTGACTCCCACTTCATGGGCCCCGCTCTGGAAGTGACTGGGTTCGGTGGAATACCGGGCTCCATCACGATCACGCTGTGGACCCTTCCCGAGAACGTGGAACGGTTGGAAGCCATCGCCGTTCACGAACTCAACGGCGTGACTTTCGACTGCGTCGGCCCTGCTCGACACGGTCCGTTCTGGGGTTCCCTCGTGCACTACGGCCTGTTGTCGGGCCGTCCGATCCCGGCGGGAAACATTTCGGAGCACCCGGGGCGAGAGACCCACCTTTTCCGGTTGCAAGACGTCATCCACTCGTCTCCTGAGCGGGGTGTGCCTCACGGTCGGACGGAATCTCCCTGCCGCGGGGAGCGTCGGGCCCATGCGGGCACCTTCTCAGGTCTGGGGCCGATCCCGATGACAGCCGCCGGCAACGCGGTCAGGATGGGCACGCGACGAACCAGAGAAAGGAGTCTTCGGGGTGGTTCGATCATCTCACCCTTGAGCACGGGAGCCAGGATGCGTGCGTGCATGAAGCGTTGCAGGGCCTGGACCACGACCGTGGGAAAAGTGCGGCGCCGCTGTACCCGAGCGAGGAAGCGCTCGCCCTTCGACCGTGCCAGGGCCCCGCGGGCCAGTGGCCGGGCCAACAGCCGGGCTGCGGCAAGGGCGTCCTGGACGGCGAGGTTGATGCCCATGCCGCCGACCGGTGACATGGCGTGGGCGGCGTCGCCGATGCACAGCACGCCGGGGGCGTGCCAGCGCCGCAGGCGGTCCATGCGCACATCCAGGTGCTTGATGTCGTCCATCGAGGCGATGTTGGAAACCTGGTCTGCCAGTTCGGGTGCCAGAAAGGCGGTGTCCTCACGCAGGGCCTCGATGCCCCGTGCGCGCAGTTGCGCATCGGTGCCCTTACGGCCCATGTACGCAACCTGTGCGTAGTCTTCGCGCGGAATGGCGATGATGCCCCGCCTCTTGCCCAACCGTGGCAACAGTGATTCGGGCATCGGGCCACTGGTGGGGACGCGGTACCACCAGGTGTCGAAGTCCACAGGGAACTCCTTGGTAGGCAGACCGACGGCGCGCCGCACCGCCGACCACCGTCCGTCGCAGGCCACGACCAGGTCGGCGAGTAGCCGCCCCGGGCCGTCCGGGGACTGGTAGTCGATGCCGACCACCCGCTCGCCGTTGCGGACCACACCAGTCACCTCGTGCTCTGTGCGCAGCGTGAACGCCATTTCCGTATTGCCTTCCTCAGCCAGCAGGTTGAGCAGGTCCCACTGCGGCACCATCGCGATGTAGGGATGGCGCAGTGGCAGGCGTCCCAAGTCGGCGACCCGCACCCGCTGCCCGTCAGGGGTGGGGAAGGCGATGTGCTTCATATGGGTTTGGGGCAGCGCTTCGAAGCGCTCGAACAGACCCAGGTCGTCCAGCATGGCCAGGGTGGTGGGGTGGACGGTGTCGCCACGAAAATCGCGCAGGAAGTCCACGTGCTTCTCCAGCACCGTGACCTGGACCCCGGCCCGGGCGAGCAGCAATCCCAGGACGAGTCCGGCGGGCCCGCCTCCCACCACGGCACAGGTGGTTCTGGGCGTCTTGATGGAGGCGGATGCATCGGGGATGTCGGTCATTACGGGTTCCTTCCAGTGCTCGGTCAGGCGTGGTGTGGCTGCAAAACGCTCGTGTGCAGGGCCCGGTGGTGCTGGTCAGGTGCCGCTGCCCGCAGGGATCTCGCCGGCCTGCACCAGATACCAGGCGCCCGGCGGGATGTGGCCGAGGGCGACCGCGGGCAGGTCCGGGGTGTGCAAGCTCTTGAGCTCGAGGTTGGTGACGATCCCGTGGACGGCGAACTGCCCGGAGCCGAACAGCATGGGCGCAGGTCCGAGCCAGACCGGGTCGGGGAGGAGG
>DXDP01000270.1 GCA_019115445.1 Candidatus Nocardiopsis merdipullorum | reverse complement strand
AGGAATACTGGTGGTGCACCGAGCAGGCATTGACCTGGCCCGGTGACGAGGGTCCCAACATGATCCTCGATGACGGTGGCGACGCCACCATGCTCGTCCACAAGGGTGCGGAGTTCGAGGCCGCCGGTGCGGTTCCCGACCCTTCGACCGCCGAGAGCGAAGAATACGCGGTCGTGCTGTCCCGGCTCGGCGAGAGCCTGAAGCGGGACAACACCAAGTGGACCAAGATCGCCGAGCGCATCAAGGGGGTCACCGAGGAGACCACCACCGGTGTCCTGCGCCTGTACGAGATGCAGCGTGAGGGCAAACTGGCCTTCCCGGCGATCAACGTCAACGACTCCGTCACCAAGAGCAAGTTCGACAACAAGTACGGCATGCGGCATTCGCTGCCGGACGGCATCATGCGCGCCACCGACGTCCTCATCGGTGGCAAGATCGCCGTCGTGTGCGGCTACGGCGATGTCGGTAAGGGTTCCGCCGATGCCCTGCGCGGCCAGGGTGCCCGGGTGATCGTCACCGAGATCGACCCCATCAACGCGCTCCAGGCGGCCATGGACGGCTACCAGGTGACCACCCTGGAGAAGGTCGTCGACGTCGGTGACATCTTCATCACCACCACAGGTAACTTCGACGTCATCATGGCCGACCACATGTCGCGCATGAAGCACCAGGCCATCGTCGGTAACGTCGGTCATTTCGACAACGAGATCGACATGGCAGGGCTCGCCAAGATCCCCGGTATCACCAAGAAGGAGATCAAGCCGCAGGTCCACGAGTGGACCTTCTCCGACGGCAAGTCGGTCCTGGTGCTGTCCGAGGGCCGTCTGCTCAACCTGGGCAACGCCACCGGTCACCCCAGCTTCGTGATGTCCAACAGCTTCACCAACCAGGTGATCGCTCAGATCGAACTGTTCACCAAGACCGACGAGTACCCGACCGAGGTCTACACGCTGCCGAAGATCCTCGACGAGAAGGTGGCCCGCCTGCACCTGGACGCCCTCGGCGTCGAGCTCACCGAGCTCAGCAAGGAACAGGCCGCCTACATCGGCGTGGACGTCAGCGGCCCCTACAAGTCCGACCACTACCGCTACTAGGGGCTGTCGGACAACGATGACACTGCCCTCGAACGAGGTGGCGGACCTCGGCCTGGCAAGCGCCGGGGTCCGCCGGGTGGACTGGGCCGAACGCTCCATGCCCGTGCTGCGCAGCGTGCGTGAGCGGTTCACCACCGACCGTCCCCTCGAAGGGACGAGGATCGCGGTGTGCATGCACGTGACCGCGGAAACGGCGAACCTGTTGCGTGCTCTGCGTGCGGGTGGCGCCGAGGTGTGGTTGGCCGCGTCCAATCCGCTCTCCACCCAGGACGACACCGCCGCCGCGCTCGTCACCGAGTACGGTGTCTCGGTGCACGCCTGGGCCGGTATGGACACCGCGGCCTACGACCGCAATCTCGTCACCGTTCTGAAGTCCCGGCCCCACCTGCTCCTCGACGATGGCTGTGACATGGTCAACACCGTCCACATGACCCGACCGCACCTGCTCGACGGAGTGCTGGGTGGTTGCGAACAGACCACCACGGGCGTGCTCCGTCTACGGAGGATGAGCGCGGAAGGGCAGTTGCGTCTGCCGATGGTCGCGGTCAACGACACCGCCACCAAGCGGATGTTCGACAACCGCTACGGCACCGGACAGTCCACGATCGACGGGATCCTGCGCGCGACCAACACGATGCTGGCGGGCCGCACCGTCGTCGTTGCGGGGTTCGGTTACTGCGGTCGCGGACTGGCCGAGCGCGCGCGCGGTATGGGTGCGCGCGTGATCGTGACCGAGGTCGACCCGGTCAAGGCCTTGGACGCTGTCATGCAGGGCTACACCGTCACCACCATGGAGGAGGCGGCCCCTGCCGGCGACGTGTTCGTCACCGTCACCGGCAACCGTGACGTGATCCGTGCCGAGCATCTGGCCCGGATGCGTGACGGCGTGGTCCTTGCCAACTCCGGCCACTTCGATCTGGAGATCGACCTGGACGCCCTGAACCGCATGGCGGTCGAGATCGATCGGGGTGTACGTGAACAGGCCGACGAATACGTACTCGCGGACGGCAGACGCCTTCTCCTGTTGTCCGAGGGGCGTCTGGTCAACCTGGGAGCCGCAGAGGGACACCCGGCCGCGGTCATGGACCTGTCCTTTGCGGTGCACGCCCTCACCACGGAGTGGCTGGCCCGCGAGTACACAGATCTCCTCCCCGGTGTGGTGGAGGTGCCTTCGAAGATCGACACCGAGATCGCCGGTCTGAAATTGACGACCCTGGGGGTGGACATCGACACCCTCACCCCGGACCAGGAGGACTACTTGCGTTCCTGGTACCCCTGAGGTCGACGAAGGTCGTTGCGTTCCGTGGCCGCGGCGATGCCCCGGCGGCGACGTTCGGCGAGCACGGCGGCCAGGAAGTAGGGAGGAGAGGTTCCGGGTGGTGGGGGCGGGCTGATCTGGGAGGCGACCGTGTCGGCCAGGGTGGTCCCCATCTCGTGGCGGGTGTGCTCGGCCAATTCGCCGTAGCGCAACACGTACTGGCGTGCGGCATTGGTGGTTTGGGGTGTCAGTCGGGACAGCTCCACGCCGGCCGCCCAATCGGCCAACTGCGGCGGCATCGGGATCTCCGGTTCGCTGCG
>DXDP01000269.1 GCA_019115445.1 Candidatus Nocardiopsis merdipullorum | reverse complement strand
AGGCGGTGCTTCTGCGCGACCACGTGCTGGCCCAGCTCGAACTGGCCAACGCCAGTCGGGACCCGGTCGAACGTGAGGAGCGCTGTCGTTTCATCGTCGTCGGGGGTAGTTATACCGGTGTGGAGACCGCCGCCTCCCTCATGCGTCTGTGTGAGGAGGCGGCCGCACGCTATCCGGAGCTGCGTTCGGTGATCCGCTGGCACTTGGTCGACATCGCCCCCAAGGTGCTGCCCGAACTCGGGGAGCGGCTCGGTCACAAAGCCCTCGACCTGTTGCGCAGTCTCGGTGTCGAGGTCAAGCTCGAGGTCACGGTCAAGGAAGTCACCCCGGACAAGGTGGTACTCACCGACGGTCGTGCACTGCCCTGTCGAACACTGATCTGGGCGGCCGGGATCACACCGAGCCCACTCATGCAGACGGTCGACAAACCGACCCAGGGTGGACGCCTGGAGACCGACACCGACATGCGGGTCCCCGGTCTGCCGGACGTGTTCGCCCTCGGCGACTCCGCGGCCGTGCCCCACCTGGCCAACGGGGACGGGGCGATGTGCCCGCCCACCGCCCAGTTCGCCCATAGTCAGGCCAAGACCGTGGCCAACAACGTCGTCAACTCCATCCTGGGCAAGCCCCTCAAGGAGTTCCGCCACAAGGACATGGGGCTGGTGGTGGACCTGAGTGGCAAGGACGCGCTGGCGCGGATCTTGCAGCTCGAGCTGAGCGGGCCGCCCGCACTGGCCGTCACACGTGGCTACCACCTGGCGACGATGCCGTCGAACCCGGCGCGTTCTCGGATCATGGCCAACTGGATGATCCGCGGGTTGACCGGTGGTGAGGTCTCACGGTTGGGGTTCACGGAGATGGGTACTCGACCCTCGTCGTTTGCGGCCAACGCGGCGGTCGAATACCTGGAGGCCGACAGTGCCCGGCGTGAGGGCAAACGCTTGCTGGAAAACTTCGAGGCCCGTTACGCCGAATCCTGAGGGGTGACCCCGGTCTTCACGGTGCTTTCGCGCCGTGAAGACCGGGGGTGACCGTGGCTGCTCAGGGGCACACCGGCACGGTGATGCCGGCAGTGGGGTGGGGCGGGTACGGGCTCAGGAACGGACCAGACGGGCGATGGCGTCGGAGGCCTCCCGGACCTTCTCGTCGGCCTCTTCGCCCCCGTTGGCGACCGCGTGGGCCACACAGTGCTTGAGGTGCTCGTCGAGCATCGACAGGGCGAAGGAGCGCAGGGCCTTGTTGACCGCAGAGGTCTGCGTGAGGATGTCGATGCAGTACTGGTCGTCCTCGACCATGCGCTGAAGTCCACGGATCTGACCCTCGATACGGCGCAGCCGGTTGACGTGCCTCTGCTTGTCATTGCTGTAACCGTAGGTCGCCGCCATGGTCCCACTTTCGTTTTGTCCCTGCTCAGACGCCATAACAATACCCCCTCATGGTATTCAAGGGTGAAGAGGTGGAGATCTATTCCGCCCGAATGTTCGCCGTCCTGCGAACGATCCACCACGAATCCGGCTGTCCCAGGAGTTTCCCAGACCACCGAGGCCGTTGGTCCCCTCCATGTTGCGCAGGCCCCGTGCAAACCTTCGGTCCAAGGCACGTAAGCCCAGGACATGTCCCTTGCCTCGGCATCTTCCCGTACCGACCATGGCCTCATGAGCAACGGCACCGAAAAGGACATCATGTCCACCATCCGGGAGCTGGTGGACGAGGAACACGCGCTGCGTTCCACCTCCGACGGTCTTGAACCAGAGGAACGCAGACGGATGAAAGAACTGGAGGAATCGCTCGATCAGTGTTGGGACCTGCTCCGACGGCGACGGGCACGCAGTGAGTACGGACAGGACCCCGACGAGACCGGGGTTCGATCGGTCACCGAGGTGGAGAACTACTGGCAGTAATCGTCCATACGGAAATCGTGGGAGCCCTTGGAGTGTCCACCGCAAGTGGACACCGGCACCGGAGGAGACCGCGCAAGGGGAAGCGGTCCCCTCCGACCGGCACAAGAAGTCGTGTGGATGCCCGCAGAAACAAAACGCACCCCACGAGCAGGGCGGAGGTGCGTAAAATACAAATAATGACTGAGACGATTTTTGATCGACACGACATCAGCCACATCGTGTGGGACTGGAACGGCACCCTTCTGGACGACAACCACGCCAACCTCGCAGCGGTGAACGCCATCTGCGCGAGCTTCGGCCGTGCACCCCTGGAGCTGGACCACTGGCGATCCCTCTTTCGTCGCCCGCTCATCCCCTGCTACGAAGAGCTGCTGGGACAAAGCTTCGAGGACGGCGAGTGGGAACGCATCGAACTCCTCTATGACAGCGGCTATCGGAAGCACCTGCACACCTGTGAACTGGCCGATGGTGTACCCGATGTCCTGCACACCTGGGCCGGCACGGGCGGAACCCAGTCCCTGCTTTCCATGGCCGCCCACGACCACCTCGTGCCGACGGTCGCCGAACGCGGTCTCAACTCTCACTTCACCCGTATCGACGGGCGTCGATTCACGACCCAACACGACTCCAAGGCCGAACACCTGGTGCACCACCTGGACAACCAGGGCATCGACCCGGCCAAGGTCGTACTCATCGGCGACATCGACGACGACGCGCACGCCGCCCGCGAGGCAGGGGCACAGTCCCTGCTCGTCACCAGCGGGCTGATGTCCCGTGAGCGGCTGGAAGCCACCGGTTCCCCGGTCGTGGAAACCCCGGTCGACGCGGTGGCCGCTCTGCGTGGACTCTGATACGGGGCGTTCGCGCTCCTTGTGAGTGATGATCGTGTGGCCACTCCGGTGGGCACCCCTGGTGTCCCGGCCGGTTCCTGTGGTGTTGTTGGATGGGTGTCGAAGAACACCACAGCCACTTGCGACGACAGCTACCCGGAACAGTCGACACCACTGATGTTGTACGGGGTGAGGAGCTGTGTACCGCAGCACGACCACCCCGTACGCACCGGTCAAGACCCCTTGACAGAACCTGCGCCTGTCGCGGTGGGCGGACGGTCGCACCCGATCTACACGCAGAAGGAGGCAGGGGCCACTTTCCCCGCTCGGAAGCGGGGGGATCCGCCCCACACACCAGATGACCAAGAGTGGCGTGCCCCGTGTGCTCTGGGAACCGAACGAGGCGGAGACGGACTCCACCAACATCGTCGCGTTCGCGCGCTGGGCCGAGCAGAACAAGGACGTGCACACCTTCGGTGCCGGCACGACCGTGCGGGAGTCCTTCGACTACGACGCCCTGTGGCGCTGGTCGGTCACCGACGTCGAAGGCTTTTGGGAAGCGATCTGGGAATACTACGGGGTCCATTCCGAAACTCCCTACGAACGTGTGCTCACCGAACGGGCCATGCCGGGCGCGGAATGGTTCTCCGGGGCCGAACTCAACTACGTCCGGCACATCTTCGAGGGACGAGACGCCGACGAGGTCGCGATCCAGCACGCGAGTGAACTGCGTGCGCTCGATGAATGGACCTGGGAAGAGCTGAAACGTCGCACGGCCGCGATCGCGGCGGGCCTGAAGGGGCTGGGCGTGGGACCGGGGGACCGGGTCGTGGCCTACCTGCCCAACCTGCCCGAGACGGTCGCCGCGTTCTACGCGGTGGCTTCCCTGGGTGCGGTGTGGTCCTCCTGCTCACCGGATTTCGGGGTACGCAGTGTCATCGACCGGTTCACACAGATCGAACCGAAGGTGCTGCTGACCGTGGACGGTTACCGCTACGGCGGCAAGGACTTCGACCGCCGCGAGGTCGTGGAGGAACTACGGTCGGAACTGTCCACCGTGGAACACACCGTTCTCCTCGACCACCTGACCCCCGGAAAAACGATGGAGGGCACTCTTTCCTGGGCCGACCTGGAACGTTCCGGGGCGGGGGCCGAGCTGGAGTTCACCCCCGTGCCCTTCGATCATCCCCTCTGGGTGTTGTTCTCCTCGGGGACGACCGGTCTGCCCAAGGCCATCGTGCACAGCCACGGCGGCATCCTCCTGGAGCAGCTCAAGAACCTGCACCTGCACGTGGACGCACAGCCGGGGGACCGGGTGTTCTGGTTCACCACCACCGGGTGGATGATGTGGAACTTCCTGGTCAGTGTCCTGCTGACCCGAGCCTCCATCGTCCTGTACGACGGAAGCCCGGCCCACCCGTCA
>DXDP01000268.1 GCA_019115445.1 Candidatus Nocardiopsis merdipullorum | reverse complement strand
AGACACAGCAGCCCTTGTGGAGGAACACGAGTCTTGGTGGACCCGAGAACCTCTACAAGGGCTGCACCTGTATCACCAGCCGCAACGCCGAGAGTTGCGTTGTTGATCGATCCCCTAACCGAACGGCATTGCCACTAGTCTTGTCGGTCGTCCCCACCGATTCGAGGATCGGTTCCCTTCGTCGGGTACCCCCCCGTGTCCGAACCAACCCGAGGTCGAACACCATGAACGAACATCTGACCAACACACCCCTGACCCCGGAACTGGTTCGTGGCGCCCAAGAACTGGAACGCACCGATCGCGGGTTGCTGCCCCACCGGCTGCCGGCCTGGGCACGCGCCCAGTGCGCCGACCCCCAACTGGCCATGACCGAGTCCCAACCCTCCGGGGTGCGGGTGGTGCTGCGCACTCGCGCCACCGTGATCGAACTGGACACCGTGCCGACCAAACGCCGCTACGTGGGGGCCACGGCTCGCCCGGACGGAATCTACGACCTGCGTGTGGACGGTCGGCTCACCGCACAGGGCAGTGTGGTCGGGGGTGATGTCCTGGAGATCGACACAGCCACCGGAACGTTCACCCCCACCCGCGGCGAGCCCGGTACCTTGCGTTTCGAAGGTCTGGCCGCTCGGGGCAAGGACGTGGAGATCTGGCTGCCCCACGACGAGACCACCGAACTCGTGGCGCTGCGTACCGATGCTCCCGTCGAACCCGTCACCGGCCCCGAGAGGCGTGTGTGGTTGCACCACGGCAGCTCCATCAGCCACGGCTCCGACGCTGCGAGTCCCACCACCATCTGGCCCGTCGTCGCCGCCGATCGAGGCGGTGTGGAACTGGTCAACCTGGGACTGGGTGGCAGCGCCCTGCTGGATCCCTTCACCGCACGCACCATGCGTGAGACGCCGGCAGATCTGATCAGTGTCAAGATCGGGATCAACCTGACCAACACCGATCTGATGCGGTTGCGTGCCCTGGGGCCCGCGGTGCACGGTTTCCTCGACACACTGCGTGAAGGACACCCCGAGGTACCGCTGCTGGTGGTCTCGCCGCTGTACTGCCCCATCCACGAGAACACTCCGGGCCCGGGAATGATGGACCCCGAGGCCCTCGAACGTGGTCAGGTCGAGTTCAAGGCCACCGGTGACCCTTCCGACCCCACTCGGCTCACGCTCACCATCATCCGCAGGGAGCTGGAGCGCATCGTGCGTGAGCGTTCGGCCCAGGACAAGAACCTGTACCACTGGGACGGACGAGAACTGTACGGAGAGGCGGACTTCGCCGAACTTCCTCTGCCCGACAGACTCCACCCGGACGCGGCCGGCCATCACCGTATCGGTGAGCGCTTCGCCGACCACGCCTTCGGGCAAGGCGGCCCCTTCGCCCGGGCCTGAGGGATCCTTCCTTCCGAAGAGGGCCCCCAAGAGCCGATGAGGACGGTCGGACCTGCTTCGTGATGGTGTGAAACACCTCTGTGACACCGGGCTTTTGTCAGAAATCTGGTTCACAGGGGTTGACCCCAGATATGTGCGCGCTAACAATAAGGGGTGTCGGAGCGCAAGTTCCCGATGGTGGCCACATGTTGTCAGCTGATCACCCATGGTCAGGATTCGAACCGGTTCGAAAGCCATGACCAGGAAGGAAGCCCTCCCCTTTCTGGCACCTGTCGGTACCAGACCCCCGCGAAAGCACGACCCCGGAGCAGTACGTATGGCACCCCCCAGAAAGCCACGTCGCCTCACGCCCCTCTTCCTGGCCGCGCCCGCCGCAATCCTTGTCGCACTTCCCATGCCCGCACACACCGCACCCCTGCCGGAGGCGGCCGCCGCGGCCGATCCGGCCGATCAGCAGTTGACCATCGACCTGGCCGAACCCACCGGTGACTTCCACGGAGGAGCTTCCGGCCTGCTCTACGGCCTCTACGGGCCCGGACTGCCTTCCGACAACCTCATCGAGGGCATGAACGTACGCACCGTGGCCACCAAGGGGCAGGACGGGGCCCAACACCCCGGCTCCGATGCCCTGGAGGTCCTGCCCTCCCTGGCCGAGACCACCAACGGCGACATCTACGTCCGCACCACCGATCACTACCGTGGCTTCCCGTACCAGTGGCCGGGGGAGACCCCCGAGGACAAACTCTCGGGCTACATGGAAGTCCTCCAGACCCAGCTGCACCAGATCCAAGAACTGGACCCGGCCCTGCTGGACAACATCGTCATCGAACCCTTCAACGAGCCCGAGGGCAACATGTTCGGTGACGGGGAGTGGAGCTACGACGGCACCAGCTGGCTGGACGACCCGACCGACTACTTCCGGGCCTGGGACGAGGCCCACGCACTCATCCGCGCAGAACTGGGTGACGTGCGCACCTCCGGGCCCAACACCAGTCTGCTCTTCGACCAGGTCGAAGGTTTCCTCGAACACACCGTCGAGGCCGGGACGGTCCCCGACGTCATCACCTGGCACGAGTTGAGCCACCCCGACCAGATCCGCGGTTCGGTCGAACGCTATCGGGGCTGGGAGGCCGAGATCTTTGCCGGAACCGACCACGAGGGCACCGAACTCCCGATCAACATCAACGAGTACGCGTTCAACTACCACACGTCCGTACCCGGACAGATGGTCCAATGGATGTCGGCGATCGAGGAATCCAAGGTCGACGCCATGATCGCCTTCTGGAACATCAACGGCAACCTCTCCGACAGCGCGGTCCAGGCCAATCGGGCCAACGGCCAGTGGTGGCTCTACAACGCCTACGGGAACATGACCGGCCACACCGTCGATGTCACCCCGCCCCACCCCGGTGAGAACTACACCCTTCAGGGGATGGCCACCCTCGACGAGGAACGAGCACTGGCCCGCACACTCCTGGGCGGATCCGACGGTGCGGCACGCGTACAGTTCCAGAACGTCTCGGAGGAGCTGTTCGGCCCTCGGGTCCACGCCTGGGTCCGGGAAATCCCCTGGACCGGGCAGATCGGTGACTCGGCCCCGCCCCGACTGCTCACCGAAGAGGTCCTCGAGGTCGAGTCCGGCACCGTCACCTTCGATTTCGACGACACCCTGCCCGCCCTCGCCGAATCCT
>DXDP01000267.1 GCA_019115445.1 Candidatus Nocardiopsis merdipullorum | reverse complement strand
CCCCTCGTCGCCGTTGTCGCCGTCGTCACCGTTGTCGCCGTCGTCACCGTCGTCGCCGTCGTCACCGTTGTCGCCGTCATCTCCCTCGCCGCCGTCGTCGTCGGGGATCAGGTCGGCGGTGCCGACGGAGGCATCGGCGATGTGGAAGTCGATCTGGCCCAGGATGCCCGCGTCGAATTCGGCGAAGAGGGCCGCATAGGCACCGTCCCAGACGATGTCTTCGCTGTATCTGTCATCGAACTGGGCTTCGTCGTCGATCGAGAACGTGCCGATGTCCACGCCCAGCGTGTTGATGTTCTCGATGATTTCGCCCGGTTCGAAGTCGGTGTCGTAGCCGCCGTCCCAGCTCTGGGTGATGGAGAGCGCCACGTCGGTGAACTCGACGTCGATGATGTACTCGTCCTCGTCGAGCGTGCTGACCGTGTCGTCCTCGGCGAAGGTTTCCACGTCGCCCTCACTGCTGTGCAGGTCGGTGTCCGCGGAGCCGATGATCTCCAGAGCGTCTTCCAGCGTGAGCTGGGCGTGGGCGCTGTTGACCGTGACGTCGGCGTGCACGCCCTCGGCGTCGACCCGGGTGTTGGCGTCGGCGTCCAGCGTCAGGAAGGTTTCCGGTTGGAAGTCGAAGTTGTCACTCGCCGATCCTTCCGTGCCCTGTGGTGTGCCGTCGAGGACAACGCTTTGGTCCACGATGTTGACCACGGCCGACCCGTGCGGGACGGTATCGGCGTTCGCGGGAAGCGCGGCGGCCATGGTGAAAGCACCGAATGCGACAAAAGCGACGCTGCTCCGCATGATGTGGCGCGCGGTGATACTACGAGCGGTATTCACAGGATGTTCCTCATTCGGTAGATCCGGTCCTCAGGGGGCGGGACCGGTTTCTGGTCACGTGTTCCACGGCCGAAGAACGAGGCGGGGAAATCTTGGAAACGGAAGCACGGGCCAGGGTCGTTCAAGGGGATGACGGGGTTTGGTGCCCCCACTACCCGGAAGAACCAGGGAAGTAAGAGTGTGGTGTCATCGGCTTGGTCGGAAGACACCGGATCGTGTCGTTTCTCACGATCTTCATCCGGGAGACTACCTACTGAACGGTATAAAGACACTACAAGTGCGATCACAAACAGATCACGACACGTCGTGGGCCGCACCGACCGGCCGCGCATTGCAGTTGAGAAAACTTCATTACTGGCAAGTAAACCTTTCCTTTGGATGCGCGTCATAAAATGACGACAGCAGAGTCGAACCCTTGAGAAAACCTTTCTTCATTTCAGCCGAAAAAGGCCCGAGGGCACTTTTGGGGCCTCGGGCCCTTCGGTGTGCGGTGCGTGGTCAACGCATGGCCGAGACCGCAAGACCCAGGCGGCGCAGACGGGTCAGGCTCGCCTCGTAGCGGGCACCCACCACCAGGAGGAGACCACCGATCACGGAAAGCGGCACCCAGTTGGGCAGGAGTGTGATCAGGTCCCACAGAGGCGGACCAAAAGCACGCAGCGACGCGGCCACGAGCACAAGACCACCCAGCACCAGAGCCGCCTGCAAGCGTGCCCGCAACCCCCACAGGACCACCGCGAGCCCGACCACAAGGACCACGGGTACCCGCCACCCCAGGTCCTGGCCGTCCAAGACCTGCACGGTCGACGGCAGAAGAAGCAGAAGCAGTCCACCGGCGTGGGCGAGCCAACTCGACGGAGCCTCCTCCTCGGGGGAACGGCGGGTCCATTCCCAGCCGATGACGAGCGCGGCGATCGCGGGCGGCACCGTGTACGCCTCGATCACGCCCACCTTCCAGGCCACCAGGGACGTCCACAGCGCCCCCAGCATCAACAGGCCACCGATGACCGCGAGGAAACGACGCCCCGGTCGGACGGCACTGGCAAGGGCGATGACACCCAGAAGGGCCAGAGCCAGTGCGACCAGCCCGGTCCGAGCATGCACCTCGATGACGGTGAACAGTGCGATCAGCGCCCACACACCGGCCGGGGTCTCCGCCGCCTCCAAGAGCGGTGTGCGCAGTCGTGGAGCCACAGCCGCCACACCGGCCGTCAGCGCGATGACCGCGAACGCCGCGTACTCGGCGGACAGTCCCAAGGCCAGGGGTGAGGTGAACACGGCCCCGCCGGTGGCCGCGGTGGCCACCGCGGTGCTTCCCACCGCCACGGGTACCGACCGCGCGAACGCGGCGGCCACGGCACAGGCCACCGCCATGAACAACAAGGCCCCGACGGTGGTGTACTGCTCCATCAACGCCCAGCTCAGCCCGAGACCGAATGTGCACAGCCCGGTCAGGGCGGGCAACCAGGGTGCCGTGACCGTCGCCGGGCGTGCAGCGGAGCAGAACACCAGCCCGGCCCCGACCAGCAGGGACCAGCACAGGGCGACCAGGAACGGGGAGTGCAACACCACCGGCAGGGGAAGCAGCGTGGGCGGAGCCACCAGAGCGAGCGCGAGCGGCAGCCGATCCCGGTCGATCAGCCTGACGGCACCGATGGCCAGAGCACCCACGGTCACAAGCCCCAGTGTCGTACCGAGTACCGCCGCCGCCCCCATGGGCACCGCAACGTCGAGGACGACGTGGGCCGGGTCGAGCATCGTGGTCGAAGGGGCCTGCCACGTGCCGTGGTCGGCCGGGCCGAAGGAGAAGATCGCAAAGCGGTCCGGTCCGGTCAACAGCGGGGTCATGGCCAGCAGGAGCAGGCCGGCAAAGGACAGCCCGCCTCGTGGTTCGGTGCTCCTGCCGATCGTGAACGGAGGCCGGGCCCGTCCCAGGGCCAGCGCGGTCGCCCCGGCCAGGAGCACGATGGCGGCCAACAGCCACCACTGGGTTTCCTGCGTCTGGTCGAAGACCCGCATCCGCACCAGGTGCACAACACCCGCGAGAAGCGTCACGGCGGTCAGGACCCCGGCCGCCACGTACAGAGCCCGCGAAGGTCTCTTTCCGCCCGATGCGGCCGTCCAACGGCTCAGCAGAACGGAGACCAGGCCGGTGGCGGCG